>JBBRXD010000100.1:0-7539 GCA_038248775.1 Lysobacterales bacterium
GCCGCCATCCAGGCCGCGGAAGCGGTAGACGTTGCGCTCGGTGAAATCCGCGCCGCGCTGGCGGAAGTGGGTGGCGAGATGATCGTGACCGCCGACCACGGCAATCTGGAACTGATGCGTGACCCGATCACCCGCGAACCGCATACCGCGCACACCATCGGCCCGGTGCCACTGGTTTACCTGGGTCGCAACGCGACGCTTCGCGATGGCGGCGCCCTACGCGACATCGCACCGACGATGCTGTCCCTGCTCGGGTTGCCCGTGCCCGCGGAAATGACCGGCCGCACCCTGGTGGAGCTGGGCTGAGTGCGACTGATCCTGCTGGCCTGTCTGCTGTTTTTCTTCACCGGTTCGCAAGCTTTCGCCGAAACAACGGCGCAGCGCGCGCAGAAGGCGGCGGTCGCGCAGAAGCAGCTGCAGCAGACCCGCGCCCGCATCAAGGCGCTGGCCGAGGAACAGAAAAAGATCGAGAGTGCGCGCAGCGCCGCCAGCAAGGTGCTGCGCGAAGTCGATGACAAAGTGTCGGGCACGCAGCGTTCGTTGCACGCGCTGGAAGCGCAAATTGCCGAGCAGCAGCAGGCGCTCGAAGACCTGCGTGAAAAGCGCCTTGCCCTGGAAAGCAGCCTGTCGCGCCAGCGCGCGGAGTTGGCGACCCTGATCCGGTCGGCCTATGCGCTCGGCCGCCACGAACAACTCAAGCTGTTGCTTGAGCAGGACCGCATGAGCGACCTGGCGCGCGTGCTCGCCTACCACCGCTATTTCCAGCGTGACCGCCAGCAGCGCATCACCGGCATCTCGGCCGAACTGCAATCGCTGGCGCAAATAGGCGATCAGATCGAGGCCAAGCAGGCGGAGCTGGTTGCGGCGCGCGACAGGCAGAAATCCGAACTCGCTACGTTGGCAGAGCAACGTCGCGAACGCGGCAAGGTGGTCAGCTCGCTCGACAGCAAGTTCCGCGACCGCAGCGCGCGCATCACCGCGCTGGGGCGCGATGAAAAATCCACCGTGGTGTTACTCGAGAAATTACGCAAGCTGATGGCGCAGATGCCCAAGCCCGTCGGAAAACCCGCAAAACCCGGCAAGCCCGGTGGCCCGGCCAGGCCCGCCCTCAAGCCGTCCGGCACCGGTAGCGCGATGATTCCCATCGGCCCGTTGAAACTCCCGCTGGCGGGTAATGTGCTGGCCGGTTATGGCGGCGTCATGCCCGATGGCCACAAGAGCCAGGGTTGGCTGATCGCCGGCAATCCCGGCGCTGAGGTGCATGCGGTGTCCGCCGGCCGCGTGGCCTACGCCGATTGGCTGAAGGGTTATGGCCTGCTGATCATCCTCGACCACGGCAATGGCTATATGACGCTGTATGCCTTCAACGATGCGCTGCTCAAGAACACCGGCGATTCGGTGCAGGCGGGCGAGACGATTTCGACCGTCGGCAGCTCCGGCGGGCAGGGCCGGTCGGCCCTGTATTTCGAGTTGCGCCGCAACGGGCAGGCGCAGGATCCGCGCAGCTGGCTGGGAAAATAGACCGCGCCTGGCGCTAGGGCTTTGGTACCAGCAAGCGTTGGCCATTGACGTTGATCACCACGCCGTCGCGACTGATTTCTTCCACCACGCCATTGCCCAGCAGCGATCCCGCGGCGACGCGCTTGCCGTCGATGATGGCGAAACGCTTGGCCGGATCCTGGCCGAACACATGCATGCTCAGTTTCAGCGGTGGCAGGGACGCACGCGTGCCGGAGTCAAGTATGGCTACGGTGGGTAATGACTCCGCGGCAGGCGTCTGCGCAACCTCGTCGGGTGCCGGCGGCAGTGGCGTTGGAGACGCAGGCGATGCGGGAAAGATCGTCGCAGGCGCGGGCTGGGAAGCGATGAGAGCGGGCGACGTGGGTGAGGTGGGCAATGGCATGGCTTGTGCACGTGCCGGGTCAGTGGTCATCGTTGTCGGCGACGAGGACGCGTCGGAGGGGGTTCGCTGGATTGGTCGCGTTGAATCGGCAATCGCATCGTCGATTCCAGCGGCAGCAGCAGGTACCTCGATGCCCGCGTCAGTGGACGGCGCGCCGGCAGTGGCCGCTTGCTCGCCCTGCGCACGTCGCGATTCGCCCCGCCAGATCACCCAGGCCGAGGCCAGCAACAGCGCGAGGAAGACCAGTACCGGCCACAGCTTCATGCGCGGGAAGATCTCGCGCTCGATTCCGGGCGTGCTTGCAAACAAACCCGGCGCCTTGCCGCGCTGCCGCTCGGCTTCCGATTTGCGCAGGGCATCGAGTATCAATGACATGTCAGATCATCCCCTGCGACCACAGCGCCAGCAATAACGTTACCGCGCCAGCCAGCACCAGGGTCCAGCCCAGTATTCGCCATCGGGAGTTTTCATCGCGGCGCTTTGCCAGCACTTCGGCCGCCGCTTCGTCGATCAGGCCGGCGTCGATGCGTTGCTTGCCATGCACATAACCCGCCAGCAACGCGCGCTCACCGAGTACGTTCAACAGCCGCGGCACGCCGCCGGAAAGCAGGTGCAGGCGCCGCACTGCCGAATCATCAAAGGGAAAGGCGCTGGCGCCGGCAACCGTCATGCGCTGGCGCAGGTAGGCGCCGGTCTCGCCGGGCTGCAAGGGGGTGAGGTGGTAGCGCGCAGTGATGCGCTGCGCGAGCTGGCGCAAGGCGGGCCGCGCCAGCGTTTCGCGCAGTTCCGGCTGGCCCAGCAGGACGATTTGCAGCAGTTTCTGGGTTGCCGTTTCCAGGTTGGTCAGCAGGCGGATCTGTTCGAGCAATTCGCGCGACAGTTCCTGCGCCTCGTCGATGATCAGCACCACGCGAAGGTCCTGCGCGTAAGCGAGCAGCAGGTATTGGTTCAAGGCGTCGATCTGGGTTTTCAAGCTGCGGCGTTTGCCCGGCACCAGCACATGCAGTTCTTCGCAGATGGTTTCCAGCAATTCCAGCGGGGTCTGCTTGGGGTTGAGCACCAGCGCGATGCGCACGTTGTCGGGAAGTTGTTCCAGCAGCAGGCGGCATAGCGTGGTCTTGCCGGTGCCGACCTCGCCAGTGAGTTGCACGAAGCCACCGCTGCCGCCCTGGCCGATGCCGTACATCAGGTGCGCCAAGGCATCCCGATGGCGTTCGCTCAAGAACACGAAACGCGGATCGGGGGTAATGGCAAAGGGCGCTTCGGCGAGTCCGTAGTGGCTCAGGTACATGCCGCAAGGGTAGGGCAAAGCCGCATTTATTGCTGCGGTGTCAGCTCTACGGCCACGGCCAGGTGGTCGGACCCCGCGGCCGGCATGGCCCGATAGTTGGTGACCTCGAAACCTGCGGTCAGCACGTGGTCCAGCGCGCGCTCGGGAGCCCAGCTGGGAAAAGTCGGCAGGCATTGTGCGGGCGGGGTAAGCCGGGTGCGCTTGTAGAGCATGCGCATTTCGGCCGCGTCCGGGTCGCAATTGAAATCGCCCATCAGGGCCACGCGCTTTTCATCGGCCAGCAATTCAGCCAGGAACCCCAACTGCATGTGCCGCGACTTGGGGCCGAGCGACAGATGGGTTACCGCCAGCAGCCACGAATCCTTGCCCTCGCCGAAACGCGACAGCAATACGCCGCGTCCGGCGACGCGCCCAGGCAATGCGTAGTCGAGCAACTCGGTTGGTTCCAGGCGGCTGAGCATGGCATTGCCACTGCCGGCGATGCGCGAGATGCGCCGGTTGGACTGGTGGCTGACGAAGGGAAACTGGCCGCGTTCGGCCAGGTAGTCGCTCTGGTTGTCGAAGCCCGAGCGCATGCTGCCCGGGTCGCTTTCCTGCAGGCCGACCACGTCGTAAGGCGAGAACAACTCCGCCAGGCTGTCGAGATTTGCGCGCTTGCCCGTGGGTAAGACATGCGACCAGCTGCGCGTTACATATTCCCGATAAGCGCGCGTGCTCGAGCCTGCCTGGATGTTGCAACTGAGCAGGCGGAGCGGGGCTGCGGATGGAGTCTTTGGCATTGGCCTCGGTGTCGTTGGTGTCAGCGGCCGATCGGGCTGCTTGCTGCGCTGGCGGGCCCGGACGCCGGGCCGGCGATGTTCGCGGATGCCGAGCGTTCTTTCTGGATCAGGAAGTTGGCGGTTTCCAGCATGCCCTTGAAGCCACGGTCGGTGGTCACGTTGACGCGCCACTTGCCATTGATGATGAGGGTCGGCGTGGCAGTGACGCCGGTGCGCAAGCCGAACTGCTTGGCGCGATTGAGCTTGGCGGTAACGCCGAAGCTGCTCATGGTGGCCAGGAACTTCGCGCGATCCACGCCCAGGCCGGCGTAAAGGTCGGCGATTTCTTCCGGCTTGCCGGTCTTTATCTTCTGTTCGACGAACACGCCATTGAAGACCGCCTCGTGCGTGCGCTTCTGCACGCCCATCACCTCGGCGGCGAAGTAGGCGCGCGCGAATTCATTCCAGGTCCCGCCGAATGCGGCCGGCACGTATTCCCAGCGCACGTCAGCCGGCAGCTTGCTGGTGTACTGCGTGACCAGCGGCTGGAATTCGGCGCAGTGCACGCACTGGTAGCTGAAAACTTCGGCCAGCTCGATCCTGCCGTCAGCCGCACCCCAGGTCGGCTGCGGCACGGCGATGGCTTCATAGTCCGTGCCGACGCGCGGCTCGGGCGCATTCGGATCGGGCGCGGCGGGTGGCGCGGCGTCGGCGGTTGCTGGTGGCGTCGCGCCCTCGGCCGGCGCAGCGGCGTCACTGGCGGGTGTAGGCGTCGCCTCGGCGGCGGTTTCGGTCGCCGGCGCAGCAGCCGAGGTCGCTGCCGGCTCGCTGGCGGGCGGCGCGGTGGGCTGGGAGCAGGCGGACAACAAGGCCAGCAGGATCGCAGGGGCCAGAAGGCGGCGGAACATGGGCGGATCTCCGGTGAAAAATGCAAAAGCCGAAGACACCATGCCTTCGGCTTGCTGAATGATCGCTATGGGACCGGAACGAACGGGTGAAGGTCTTATTCCGACTTCGCCGTCGCGTTGGCCGCGTGCAGGCCTTCGACGTAGGTGGCCAGGCCCTGGATCTCTTCGTCGCTGAGGCCCTTCACTGCCTGGCTCATCACAATATTGGCATTGGCCTCCTTGCCCCAGACGCCGCCACCGCGGAAGAACTGCAGACTGGCCACGGTGTAGCCGGAATGCTGGCCGCCGAGGGACGGATAGGACGGGCCCGGATTGCCGCGGCCGGTCGGGCCGTGGCAGGCGGCGCAGGCGGGGACGCCGGCCGACGGCTTGCCAGCCCGGAAGATCTTTTCACCGACCTGGTAGAACTTTTTGGCGGCGTTCGGGCCAGTTGCGATGACGGTGTCGTCGGCCACGCCGGCCGTGGCTTTCTGCGTCGCGTAGTAGGCGCCGATGTCGCGCATGTCCTGCTCGGTCAAGGCCGCGGACATGCCCATCATGATGGCGTTTTCGCGTTCGCCGGACTTGAACAGCTTCAGTTGGCGACGGATGTACTGCTCGTGCTGACCAGCGAGCTTGGGATACAGGGCGTCGGCGGCGTTGCCGTCCAGGCCGTGGCAGGCGGCGCAGGCGCCGGCCTTGGTGGCGCCGCTTTCGGCGTTGCCCGGAACCACGGGACCGGCAACCACCACAGGCGGCGTCGCGGCTACGGTGGTGTCTGCGGCGACCGCTTCGGTGGCGGCACCAGCGCTGGCCTCGGCGGCCGTCGGGGCCGTGGGCGCAGGCTCAGGGCCAGTGGCGGGCTGGGGACGGGTCGCCTGGCTGGCCATGGCCGACGTCATCAGGACAGCAGCGGCGACACCGAGGATGCGCAAAAACTTCATGGACCCGCTCCGGAACAGCTTGGATTGCATGGAATAAGGGAAGATCGCGGCGAGACGCCGGACAGCAGATGATTATCCCAGCCACGGCCGGGACTGGTCAATGAAAGCCTGCCGAAACACGGGCCGGGCTCGCGTAACATGGCGGCATGTCGAACTTCCTAGCCAGCGCCAGCTACAAACTGGCCGCGCATCTTCCCCATCAGCTGCCCCCCGATACCGGTCGTGAAGTGGCCTTCGCCGGGCGGTCCAATGCTGGGAAATCCAGCGCCCTCAACGCCCTTTGCAACCAGCACCGCCTGGCCAAGACGTCCAAGACCCCGGGCCGCACGCAGCAACTGGTTTATTTCGAAGTGGCCACGGACCGCTACCTGGTGGACCTGCCGGGCTACGGCTACGCCAAGGTGCCGCTGGGCCTGAAGGCGCACTGGCAGGAGTTCATCAACGGGTTTTTCCAGAACCGCCTGGCCCTGGTCGGGCTGGTGGTGGTGATGGACATCCGCCATCCGCTGCGCGAGTTCGACCTGAAGATGCTCGACTTCGCGCGCTCGCGCGGCATGCCCGCGCACTGCCTGCTGACCAAGGCCGACAAGCTCAGCCGTGGCGCGCAGGGAAATACGCTGCTCGCCGTGCGCAAGGACCTGGGCCCGATTGCCAGCGTGCAATTGTTCTCGAGCGAAACCAAGCTCGGCATCGATGAAGCGCGCGCCGTCGTGACCAAGTGGCTGCACGGCTGAAGGTTATTTTCCGCGGCGTCCTTCAGTGCGAATCGCGAAGGCGGGGATCGAGCCTTGAGCGCAGCACGTCAATGACGGCGTTGATCAGCACGATCGCGGCGCCTATCACCAGCACCACGCCCAGCACCAACGTGTAATCGCGATTCAGTGCCCCCTGCACGAAATAGCGCCCCACGCCGGGGATGCCGAACACTTGTTCGACCACGGCAGAACCACTCACGACGTTGATCAGCGCGGGCGACAACCACGCGATCACGGGCAGTAATCCCGGTCGCAATGCATGGGCGAACAGGAGCCGTGTCTCCGATAGTCCGCGACCACGCGCGGCTTGCAGGTAGTCCGCGCCAAGTACTTCCAACAAGCTGGCACGGGTCAGCCGCGCGCAATACGCCAGGTTTGGCAGCGACAGGGCGATGACCGGAAGGATCACGCTGCGCCAGCTGCCATCCCAGCCACCCGCAGGCAGCCATTGCAGGGTGACCGCAAACAACAGGATCAACAACGGCGCCACCACGAACTTCGGCATGGCCAAGCCCAGGCTCGCGCCGAGCATCAGGATTCGATCGGTCCAGCTGCCCGAATGCAATGCCGCCCAGATACCCAGTGGCAATCCGATCGCGAGCGCGAGCAGCAAGGCCAAGCCGCCATTGAGCAGCGACACCGGCAGGCTGGCGGCAATCAGTTCGTTGACGCTGTAGTCCGGATACTGGAATGACGGGCCGAGGCGACCGCGCAGCACGTCGCCCAGCCAATAGCCGTATTGAGAAAGCAGCGGTTGATCAAAGTGGTACTGGGCTTCGATGGCGGCCTGTACTTCCGGTGGCGCGGATTTTTCCGAGTCGAACGGACCGCCGGGTGCAGCGCGCAGCAGGAAAAAGCACAAGGTCGCCAACAGCCACAGCGTCAGCAACGCCTCGCCGATGCGCGCCAGCCAGAACTTCATGGCGCCCCCGGCGCGATGGACAGGAAGCGACTGGGATGATGGTCCAGCGGATTGGCTTCGAAACCCCGCACCTCGGGAC
>JBBRXD010000101.1:0-7534 GCA_038248775.1 Lysobacterales bacterium
ATCATCAACATGCCCTTGGCGCGCAGGGCCAGCTCCACGTGCAGGCGCAGGTAGCAGACCAGGTCGGCCACCACCTCACCACGGAAATTCTTGCGCAGGGCCTGCAGGTACTGGCCATGCGGGGATTCGGAGAACGTGCCCTAATCGATCAGTTCGAGCAGGTCGCGGTCGGCATCGAAGCCCGTGCCCAGCCAGTCCCCCACCGCCGCCTCGCTGCGCGAGAACACGAACATCATCAGTGGCGGCAGCAGCAGCATCAGCGCCAGGGTCTGGTAGATCGGCGGCAGCACGAACTGGTTGAAGCCTGCGTGCAGTACCGCGGCGGCCAGCAACGGTGACAGCACCGCGCCCATATTCATGGCACCGCGGCGGTCGGTGAGGGTCAGCACCATCACCGCGAAGATCGATTGCACGCCACCGTGCAGCAAGGCGGTACCGAATCCGCGCACGAGCCAGACGGCGATGTGGGCGTCGGCGAGATTCTGCAGGTAGTAGAGGTTTTCGATCATGGCGAAACCGGCGCCGACCGCAAAACCAAAGATCGCTGCATCCACCAGGAAGCCGATGCGATGGGTGCGGATCAGCGCCAGCACGATCAAGCCCTTGCAGACCTCCTCGACCAGCGGACCCAGGGTGCGGGCGTAAGTGCCGAAGTCCATGTCAGTGGCACGCAGCAGGCCGATGTTGGCAAGATAGCTCAGGCCGGCCGCCGCGCCGCCCAGTGCAATCACCATTGCAACAGTACGCAGGCGAACCAGCTTGTAGCTGTCCATCGCCACAAGCACGACCAGGAAGCAGATAACCGGCAACAGGCCGATGCAGGCGCGGACGAAGACCGCCGTCGAATCGATCATCGAGCGCCCGCCGCCATCACAGCACTTTCAGCGATACCAGCCACTCGTCGTCAACCTTGTTGGAATCTTCGAAGCCCTGGGCATAACCGAAGGATAGCGTCATGGGCAGGTGGTCGAGGATGGTAAAGCTCAGGTCGAACTGCAGCCCGAGGTTGTGGTAACGGCGGCGGCCACCGGCCAGGCTGTCGTCGATGATCAGGGTACCGGCGAACACGGCAGGCCGGATGAAACTGAGGTAGAAACCGGTCACGCCCACTTCCTCGAACCGTATCGGCGGCGCGTTCCACTCGATGACGTTCTTGAAGAATCGCTGGCCGCCCAGAGCATCGATCTCGAAACCTGGAAATGTCTGGTAGTCGCGGTAGCGCTTCACCGAGCGATTGTCGACGTAGTTGTTCTGGAAGCTGCCGAAGTAGAAGTTGGCCAGGCTGTTGCCGGCATCGCCGTTGGCAACGCCGGCCGAGTTGTAGAACCAGATGGACGAATTGGCCCAGGGCAAGGCAAAGCCGAAATCGAGGCTGCCGTTGAGCTTGGGCAGCGTGTCGCCATTGGCATGGTCGGCGGATACGAACAACGACCAGTCGATGCCCTTTTCGTGGTCGACACTCGCCTGTGACTTGCGCGTATTGCTGTATTCCAGGCCGAGTTCCGCCGAGACCAGGGTATCGAACACGCTGCTGACATTCTGGTTGGCCGGCAAGGTATCCAGGCCCGTGTAGTAAGCCAGGTTGGCGCTCCACTCCAGCCGCCGCGGCTCGTCATAAATCAGCAATTTCTTGTAGCCGATCACCGCGGCGTCACCCTTTCGGCTGCGCTTGGTTGGGCCGAACAGGTCGTAGAAATCCGCATCGTTGTGCCAGTAGCGGAAATGCCAGTCCAGGGTCTTGAAGTCGACGCGCACGTGCAGGCGCTCGTCATTGGGCACGTTGCCGTCCACCGACACGCCGGCGGTGATGCCCAGGTTATACAAGTGCACCGGATCAGCGAAACCGTATTGGTATCCCACCGCCACGCTGTCGCGATAACCCAACACGACCGGGTATCCGCCGTCGGGCCGCATCTGCTCGATCGGCTTGTACTTGCTGCGGTCGGTGATCATCGAATCGAGCGGGACGGCGGCGGGCGAGCCGGCATTCCAGGTCTTCACGACCGGATGCTTTTCCGCGATCTGGTTGCCAAGGAAGGTGATCGCGCCCAGGTCCTCAATGGTGTCAGCCTTGATGACGGTTGGCACGAAGCCGGTGCCGGAATACTCCAGTGCGAGCAAGCTGCCATCCGCCTGCGGAATCGGTCGGAAGTAGCCGGTTTCGGCATTGGTGATGGCCTTGATTTCGCTCTTGGCGACTTCGAACCGGAAGATGTTGGACACCCCGGTGTAGTACGAGCTGCCGTAGAGGAAGCGCCCATCCGGCGAAAATACGAAACCCTCCGGCACGGCCACGCCGAAATCGAATTGCGCGACGGGCTCGAAGCCACCGGCCAGCAACGACTCGATCGAATACACGCGCAGGTACTGCTTGGCGTCGATCTCTTCCATGGTCGCCGCCAACAGCTTGCCGTCGGGCGAGATGTCCAGGTCTGTCAGCACCTGGCCATAGGGCAAGGTAATGACCTGCTTCCATTCCGTGTACGGCGCGGTCAGTCGCACCAGCGTGGCGTAGCCGTTTTCATGGCGTATCGCCAGCAGGGACTTGTCCACGGTGTTGAAGGCCAGGTTGCCCAGGCGTCCGTCCCTGATCAACATCTTTGCCGAGCCAGTGGCCAGGTCGAGCGCCATCAGGTCGCGGTAGGCCACGTTGTCGGCGGTGTAGAAGAAGGTTCGCGTTGCCGGGTCGAAGGCAGTGGATGTGACGATGTATTTCATCGGTCCTTTAACATCGACCAGCCGGCGCACCTTGCCGTCGCCGATCGACACCGCGCCCACGTGCGACACCACGCCCGGATACAGGAACGCGCCCACCATCTCGTTGCTGGATGGGTCGATGTAGGACTTGGAGATGGATCCGAAGGTCTGCCCACTGATGCGCCGCCCCACCGTGAGCGGGAACTTGCGGACCGACTTGAGGTTCTCGCCCTGGAACGCATGTTCCCATGCAATCCAGTCGCTCCACGCGCTCGCAAGCGGCTTGCCGAAAACACGTTGGAACTGGGTCGCGTAGTAGCGGTCGCTTTGTTCACCACGGCTCAGCCAGTCGATGACCTTTTCCGGTGAATACTCGTAACCGAGGTAACTGAAGAACCGCGTGCCGTACAGGTAGGCCGTGGTCATGGTCTGGAAATCAGCGGCGGTGCCTGCCGATACCACGCCCAGGGGGCTGTAGAAATGCGCGTCGTCGCGCACCATCGCGCGGAATACCATTTCGTCGTAACCGCCCTGCGCGCGCCCGATGCCACCCGACATCCAGGTTTCCATGAATACCGCCGAGCCTTCCGTGTACCAGCGCGGCGTACTGCGTCGTGGCGTTGCCAGGTAGTTATAGAGGATGGTTTCAGGATGCTCGTCGGTTTCGCGCGGTTTGCCGCCGAAAAACCTGCGCCATTTCGCATCCGTCTGGTTCCATGCATCCATGGTGGCGATATGCACCAACTCGTGGTTGGCCAACGAGTGGAAGCGCTCGGAGCTGGGCATGGTCTCGAAGGCGTGGCTGGTCGGCGATATTTCGGAGGCGACGATATTCTGCGGCGAAACCAGCGCCGCACCGTTGCCGTAGTCGGACAGGTCGGTGAGGATGATGGTGGTCTTTTCGTAGGGTGCCCAGCGAAAGATCCGCTTCTGGAATTCCAGCGAGTTCAGGAAGCAGCGTGCCACGTAGGGCGTGAGGTAGGTTTGCTGGGGGTCTTGATAAAGCAGACGGATGTCCTGGGTCTGCAACTGGTCCAGGACCAGGGAGTCGGCCACTGCCGGACGACAGGCGCAGGCCAGGAACAACGCCAGCGCAACCGCGCACCTAGCCAAGGACTGCATTTCGTCTCTCCCCTGTAAAGTCTTGCACTGCAGCCCGTACCCCGGCCGACCTTACAACAAAAAACCGCCTGCTGTTCGCAGGCGGCTTGTTTGTACTGGCTTTTAGACCGGACTTGTCGAGCGTCAGCTCAGTCGGCCGAAGCCCGCTGGCTGTCCTGCTAGCGCCGTTGGGCGTCGCTGGCCAGGGCGGCGCGGAACGAGTCGCTGGCCAGGGCGGCGCGGAAGCTGTCGCTGGCCAAGGCGGCGCGGAACGAGTCGCTGGCCAGGGCGGCGCGGAAGCTGTCGCTGGCCAAGGCGGCGCGGAACGAGTCGCTGGCCAGGGCGGCGCGGAAGCTGTCGCTGGCCATCGCGGCACGGAAGCTGTCGCTACGCATCGCAGCCTTGAAAGCATCTGTGGACATTGCAGAGGCAAGCGAGTCGCTGGCCAGGGCGGCGCGGAAGCTGTCGCTGGCAAGCGCAGCCCGGAACGAGTCGCTGGCCATCGCGGCACGGAACGAGTCGCTGGCCATCGCAGCACGGAACGAGTCGCTGGCGAGCGCAGCCCGGAACGAGTCGCTGGCCATCGCAGCACGGAACGAGTCGCTGGCCAGGGCGGCACGGAAGCTGTCGCTGGCAAGTGCGGCGCGGAAGCTGTCGCTGGCAAGCGCGGCGCGGAACGAATCGCTACGCAGGGCCTCGGCGAGCTTGGCGTCGCTTTGGATCATGCGGAACACATCGGTCTGCATGAACTTGGCGGTGGACTGGTCGCCCAGCTTGACGTCGGCGGCGCCGACGGTGTCAGCCTGGTAGCGCTGGGCCGGGGCGATCGTGCCGAACACGGCGTCGCTCTGGGGCGGGATGCCGAAGCCGAAATAGCCAACAGCACCGATGGCGATGGCCAGGGCGCTCAGGGCCACAATCTTGTTGTTCTTCATATCATCCTCGCTAGAGTAAAGGTTTTTGACGCTGTAACCAGTAGTGGTATTGAACGACTACTGAATAGATATACCGGGCGTTGCGAAAAAGGTTGGACGGGTTCTCGAAATTCTTTTCGACTACTTCTGGGGTGCGCCTGCCGGGACAGTGATGGCCAGGTCCTGCAGGGTTCCTTCCTGCCCTTCGAACCGAATCCTGACCTGCCCTCCGCCCCCTGGCAGCAAGTGGAGGCTCAGCAGCTGCGACCCCTGGTTCACGAAGCCAATCTTACCGGGGCTGGTGACAAATCCGCGATCGCCCAATCCGGCGCGCGCATAACCTTCCAAACGCAAAGCGGCCGGATCATAGGTCGCGCTGACAGAAACGGGGCCAGGCGACTCCAAGTCGAACACCAGGTCCCAACCTGACGTGCCCGGTTCTAGGGCGACGGTGCCGCTGAGTCCCGGGGCTTCGACCGGCACGACCCGTGTGGACTCGGCAGCCGTGTGGGCTTCGCCGCCGATGGTGCCCATCAACTGGTTGCCATCGAGGGACTGAAGGCCGATGTCGGTGAGACTTAGCCCGAACGCAAGCGCCAGGGTGGCTGCCGCCAGGGCCACGCCTCGGCCGAGCCAGCGCCGATTTGCGGCAGCCCGAGGCGACAGGGCCGCCGATACGGGCGTCTGGGGCTGCCAGCGTTGGCGCAGCCCGGCAGGCGGTTCCATTGCTACCAGCCGAGCCAGCGAATGGGCCATCCGGTGCAGCTGGTCGCGTTGCAGGCGTGCTTGTGGGTCGGCAGCCAGCCGCGTGGCGAGTTCGCTACGACCAGCCTCATCGAGCTCGGCGTCGAGTTCAGCGTGAATGAGTTCCAGCGTGCGCGGATCGATGTCGGTCATGCCAGTCCCCGGTCCAACAATACCTGGCGCAAGGCCTGGCGGGCGGTGAAAAGTCGGGATTTAACGGTCTTCACCGGGCACTCGAGGATGGCGGCGATTTCTTCGTAGCTGCAATCCTGGACGTGCTTGAGCACCACGAGGGTCCGGTATTCGACGGGGATCGCCATCAGCGCCGACTGCATTCCCACATCGAGCTGATCGTCCTGCGCGACGCGTTCGGGGCCCGGGCGGTCGCTGGCGATTTCCTCGGGCACCGGCTCGGAACGGCGGCGAGCGTTGCTCAGGTCGAGCGCCTCGTTCACTGCGATCCGGTAGATCCAGCTGAAAAAGCGCTGGCCCGGGTCGAAGCGGTCGAAGTGCTCGTAGGCGCGGAGGAAAACTGTCTGGGTCACGTCGGTCGCGTCTTCACGGTGATGGAGGATTCGGTAGGCCGCGTTGAAAATCGGCCGCTCGTAGCGCACGAGCAAACGCTCGAACGCCCGACGGTTGCCTGCCCGGCATTCAAGTACAAGGGCGGCATCCGGGTCGTCAGTCATCAATACCTTCAAAGGCGGAAAAGGTTGGAAAGCCGCTGGCTCAAGCCAGTCGTTCGACCTCGAACAGCTGGTCGAATCCCGAATAACGGAAGATGTCGTAGATGTGGTTGTTCACGTTGACCAGGCGCAGCTTGCCGCCGGACGCCATCACTTTCTTGTGGGCGCGCAGCAACACGCCCAGGCCTGCGCTGGAGATGTACTCCAAGCCGCCGAAATCGAACTCCCGCGGGTCCGCCGCAGCGTCCAGGAAGGACTGCGCCTTGGCACACTGCGCCGCGTCCAGGCGGCCGGAAAACACCACCCGGCCCCTCTCGCCTTGCTCGATCTCGAACATCAATCGCCCCCCAACCTTTTCCGGAACGTAATCAGGCTACGCCGGCCAGAATAGTCGTAGTCCAGGCTTTCCACCATACGGCGGATCAGGTGCAGGCCCAGGCCGCCGGGTTCACGCTGGTCGGCCGCGGCGTTCACGTCGGCATCGGGCGCGGCGGTCACGTCGAAAAAACCGCTGTCGGGATCCGACAGGCGGCACTCCAGATATGCATCGTCGCGATCGATCTCCAGCACGATGCGCCCGGAGCCGTCCGGGTTGTACTTCACCATGTTGGTGAACAATTCCTCGACCGTGAACTCCACCGCATAGCGCGCATCGGCGCCGATGCCGTCCTGTGCCAGGCAACGCTGGATGAAGGCGAAGATGCCCGGCAAGGCGTCGAAGCTGCGCTTGAACTCCTGGCGGCGCTGCCAGCTGGTGCCCGCGCGCGTGGTGCGCTCCTCGAACACCTCGAGCAGCGGTTTTGCCAGCGGCAGGCGGCGGATCAGCACCACGGTCACGTCATCGAGCTGCGGCGCACCCTGGCCGAATTCGCGCAGCGCTTCCATCAGGCGGCCCAGCAGGTAGGGCATGGGCCGGTCGTGGTAACGACGCAGCAATTGCGCGACGCCTTCCTCGCCGAACTGCCGTTCCTGCGCATCCATGTATTCGTAAACGCCGTCGGAGATCAACGCGAATACATCGCCCGGTTCCAACTGCGCGACCTTGGCGGGTTTCATCGCCGGCAGGATCATCGCGCCCATCGGAAAGGTGGTGGGTGGAGAGAATTCGCAGCTGAGGTCGGCAGCGCGAAAATGCAGCAACGGCCCCTGCCCGCCCGAGTGGTAGTGCAAGCTGTGATTGCGCGGATCGAGCTGGCCGAGGAAAGCGGTGACGAAGCGGTCTTCGGCCAGGTCCACCACCAACTGGTCGTTGATGTGGCGGAAGGTATCGTCGAGATTGGCGCCGAGCCGCTGTGCAACCCGCAACATCGCGCGCACCTGCGTTGCGGACAAGGCCGGACCGATGCCGTGGCCGGTCGCGTCGCCCATCAGCACGAAGATGCGGCCGTCGTC
>JBBRXD010000102.1:0-7532 GCA_038248775.1 Lysobacterales bacterium
ACTGGCCGACGACCATCAGTTGTTCGTGATGGACAGTAAAGGCACACCGATTCGCGACCAGGTGTTTGCGGGCAATCCCTGCTTCCTGCTGACCGACCATATCCCGATGCCGAAAAAGACGTTTCACACACTCGAGCACCTGGCTGCAAGAAAGATCTCGCTGGGATCTAAGATGCTGTTTGCGTCGCAGTGCGTGGTGTTGATCCACTACGAGCTGGATCAGCGATAAAACCGGGGTCAGAGTGCATTTGCCAGTGCACGTGGCAAAGCACAATCTCGATGGCTGGAAGAAGGGCGCCCTGAGCCGTTTTTTACCCTTTTTATCGCGCGTACGGCGCGCTCGCGTTTTACGGGCGTACAGGCCGGATGTGGTCTTATGGTCCACAACCCATTTTTCGATATCTTACGGCCGATTCCCGTGGCCCTCGGCTATCGACGGACCAGCGTGCACCCTCAAGAACTCCAGGTGCCCTTTCACAAGGAACACTGCATGCAAAATATTCCCACAGGAACATGGATCGTGGTCGCCGATGGCGGCGAAGCGCGCCTTTTCCACAGCGTAGGCCAAGGCGGGAAATTCGCGCTGAAACAGGTGAAGCTGCTGGAACCCAAGGACTTGCTCGATGACGGGCCTGCAGGTCATCGACCGCCCGAATCCAACGGGCAGGCGACAGACGAGGCAACATTCACCAAACAGCTCGCGCATCGACTCAATGCAGCTGCACTCAAGAACGAATACGAACACCTTGTGCTCATTGCCGATCCACAAACGCTGGGCCAGATGCGACCGCAGTTGCACAAGGAAACCGAGCGTCGAATCGTCAGGGAAATAGCCAAGACGTTCACCAATGCGCCCGTGGAAGACATCAAGGATGCCCTGCTGAAGGAATAACGGGGTAGCTGCATCATTCGCCCAATTGGAGACCGCCATGCCGATCACCCGCGACCAGGCTAGCCGCCTGTTGACTCAGCCCGAAATGGGACTGTTCGGTGACAGCCGCAATCCTGCCCTGCGAGCGCTCAGCGAAAAAGCGCTGGCCAGCCGCGTGCATCGCACGCGCAAACTGCGTGACAAGTCGCGCGACCTGCTGCAGCGGCAGAAGCTCAACAGCCGCGAACACACCGGCAGTAAACGCGGCGCCTCCGGCGTTGCCAACGAACGCACCGGCAAGAAGGGCGCAATCCTGGACGACATGCTGCAACGCTTCGAAAGTCGTTTTCAGGAAGTCCAGTCCGCCAAGAAACCGGCCGTGATCACCCCCGAACTCGCACTGGAAAACACGCGCGCGCTGCTTGAAGCCAAGCAGCAACGCGAACGCCAGCCGCCGGCGTACCTGGCGATTGATAGCCACGCTGCAACCGAACAACCGAGCCGCGGGTTCCAGTCAAGAGGCGCAAAATCCAAGGCCCTGGAACTGCACGAAGGCGAGATGCGCATGGAGCCCATCCAAGGCAGCATCAGCACCCACGATCGCCACAATCAAGGCAAGCGCGACAGGCGTTGATACCGGCCCCGTATAACCTGGTTCCACGCCACGGGTGCACAGCGCTCGAGGCTTTAGCCCATCCAACTGGCGCTTGCACTTATTTTGCCGGCGCAGCCAAAAAAACGGAGACCCCGCATGAGCAAGAAAACCGAAAGCGACCACGACCACGACGAGGCGGCGCGCCTGGATCGCGAATACACCGGCAACTCAGTGAACGCACGCACCGATCAGCTCAAGCAAGAGCTCAACCGTGAGACCGAGCAGCTGCGGCGCAAATACCAGGAATCCGTAGAACCCGAGTCTGACGATAAATCAGACTGTACTTCAATCGCCCAGCAGCGTTTGCCCTGACGCAACCTGGGAAGGCCACACTGACCCGTCAGGATTCGTCACCCGTCAGGCGCGCACCTTCGGCCTGGGCGCTCATCGCATCGATGTCCAGTTCGGTGTCTAGCCGTTCGGCAAGCGCGGCACTCATCCGTCCCTCGGCGCGCAGGCGGTCGACGACTGCGCGTTGCGCAGCCAGCGCGGCGGCAAGTGGCGCACGCTCCTGCGGATGCTGGCCGGCACCGCCAGCGCGGGAAATGCCGACTTGTCCTTCGGTTATCCGCGAGACCAGGTCTCGACGCCTGTCCGCCTGGCGATTGCCCGCGTCCGCCGACTGCGTGCTGGCACCCACTTCGGCCGCAGCAGCCGCGCCCGCACGGCCGGCCAGGGCGCGGGCCTCATCTTCCTCGCGCTGCTCGCGCCCGGGGTCTCCAACGCGCAGCCACTTGATCAGCGGAAGTAGCGTGCTGCCCTGGAACAACAACGTCACGACAATGACCACCAGTGTCAGGAAAATGATGGTCGAGCGAAGACTGCCATCGCCAGCAAGCGACAAGGGCAGCGCCAGCGCGAGTGACAGCGACACCACGCCACGCATTCCGGCCCAGCCCATCACCACCTGTTCGCCCACACTGGGCGTCGGTCCGGGGATACGCCGCAGGCGCCCGACCAGGCGCGGCACCACGAGCATCCAAGCCAGACGCATCACGATGATCGCAGCCGCAAGCACGCCGCCTGCCACCAGTACTCTCTGGCCGGGCCAGTCCACGACGATCTCGCCCATCAACAGGCCCAGCAGCAGGAACACCAGCGCCGTGCTGGCATAGCGCAGGAAACTCCACACCGTGCGGGCCGCCAGGCGGACCGCCGGGGACGACACCTTGGACGACGACGCACGCAGCAGCAGGCCCAGCGTCACGACCGCCAGCACCGCCGATCCGCCAATGCGATCGGCGACGTGGTAAGCCAGGTAGGGCGCCACCAGCGAGATGCCGATTTCCACTGGCACGCTGTCCGCGCGCTGCCGGATGAACCCGGCCGACCAGCCCACCGCCCAGCCCACCGCGACGCCGAGCGGTGCTTCGCTTAGCACGGACCACAGTGCATCCAGCGCATTGAAGTGTCCGGCGGCGAGAGCGGACAGGGCGATGCCGTAGGCGGAGATCGCCACCGCGTCGTTTACCAGGCCTTCGCCCTCCAGGATCACCACCAGCCGGTGAGACAGTCCGGTCTTGCCGGCCACGGCCGTCGCCGCGACGGGATCGGGCGGCGCCAGGATCGCGCCCAGCACCATTGCTGCTGCCCAAGGCAGCCCGACCAGCTCGTGCCCGATAACCGCGACTACGCCCATCGTGGCCACGACCAAGCCCACCGCCAGTAGGCCGATCGGGAGCAAATTCCGACGGAATGCTTCCAACGGCAGCGCGTACGCCGCCGTCGTCAGCAGGGGCGGCAGGAAGACGAACAACACCAGGTCGGGTGGCATCTTCACCACCGGCAGGGTCGGCACCAGGTGCCAGCCGGCGCCCGCAGCGAGGCCCAAGGCGGCAAACACGACGGGGCCCGGTATGCCAACCCGCCGCGACGCGAGGGTTGTCGCCAGGACCAGGCCAAGCAGGAGGAAGCCGGCATCGATCGGTGACATGGGTTACTGTCCGCTCCCTTCACGCCACGCCTCTGGCGTCTGCGGCTTGATGAACAACGCCTGCAACTGTGGATGATTGGACCTGATCCGTCGTTCCATGCGGTCGATGCAGACCGAAGCCACGCCGTCGAGCACCGGCATCCGCAACCAGTGCGCGGCCAGCAGGCCCACCGCCGCGAGTGACAAGCCAAGCAGCGCTGCACTGTCCTCGAGCAGGACGGTGAAAGTACTGGGATCCTTACTTTTCCGGAACGCTTCGAAATACCCCATGGCACCCTTGCGCTTCCGGAACTCCCGCCGTGCGATCGTCCAGGTAGTGCCCTCCAATACAAACGCGACGCCGAGCACGACCATGTTGATCGTCAAATGGCCGGCCGGCTCTGGATTCAGGATGTGCGTGACGCCTTCATACACCGACATTCCTGCGCCGGGCGCAAGCACCAGCAATGCGACGACAAAGCTCCAGAAGTACAGCTCGCGACCATAGCCGAAGGGATGGCTCTTGTCCGGCGCCTTGTTCGCGCGATGCGGGCCATAGAGCAGCAACCCTTGGTTGCTGGTATCAACCAGTGAATGTGTTCCTTCGCTCAACACCGCAGAGCTGCCAGAAAGCGCCGCCGCGACGAACTTGGAAATCGCAATCACCAAGTTGTCGAGCAGCGCGGCGTAGACTACCTTGCGCGAAGATTGCTTGGGCGACATGACAACCTCCGTGGTGGAACGGAAACAACCGCGCCGCAATGCCGCAGTCAATTGTCCGGATCGTTGCTTCGGCGCTGGTCGCCGTGGCTTGACTTGAGCCTGGCGAAGAACCAGAGGATCAGGAAATTCACGGCCGACAATGCGACCGCAAAGCCCCAAGCGCCGAGGGCGGTCGAGGCGCCGATCGCACCCATGATCCAGATGCTGGAGGCCGATGCGGTGCCTGATACGGAGTCGTCGTGCTTGAGGATCGCGCCACCGCCCACGAATCCGATGCCGGTCATCAGCCCCTGCAGCACGCGCGACTTGGCGTCGGGTTCAGCGTCGCCGATGAAATAGAGTCCAAGCAACATGTAAGCGCACGCGCCCACGGCCAACAATGGAAACGTCCGAAGGCCGACAATATCGTCGTTTCGTTCTCGATTCCACGCCACCGGCATGGACAGCGCCAGGGCACCAAGGATCGCCAGGTAGGGGTGCCAGGCCTGGTAATCGAAGCTCACGCCAGCGGTCCGGGCAGCGCCGAGTTCAGTCCTTGGGCCGCTGCGCGGCGTTGTCCTGGCTGTAATGCGAGTCGGCGTCGTGCCCGATCGAGTCGTCGTAGTCGCCGGTCACGCCTTTGCCGCGCTTGTCGCGCAGGTGGTCGTGGACCTTGGACCCGCGTGAGGCGAGGTCAACATTCTCGAGCCTGTCCTCGATCCGCTTGTCGTCCGAGGGCTGGTGCAGCCCGGTCTTCTCGCCGCTGGCTGTACCCGTGGATCGCGCGGTCGGACCGGCGGAGGTACTGGAAGGATCGCTCATCAACTTTCTCCTATGTGGTATGCGGCCGCAGTCGGTAGTCCTGAGAGCATGAAGCGGAGGCACTGGTCGAGCTTAGCGCCCGAATACTGAACGTTTCCAAAAAACAATCCGCCCGCGCCACGCTTTCAACGAACCACGTGCACGATTTGTCCAGGCTGCCGGGTGTTCCGGCTTCCGTCGTCAGCCGAAATGCATTTCGTCATTTACCACTTCGAGCACGATGCCCATATCGCGGGCGCAGGCTTCGGCCGACTCCAGCGCGTGGCGTAAATCGTCGTCGTTTCCGGCTTGTACCAAGACCAGATGCGTACCCGGCCCGATGTCGTCGGTGAGTCCGGCGGAGCTGGAATCGGGATCGTCCATGTGCGGCATCAGATCGGCGATCTCCTCGACCGATTCAATGCCGTGCAGGGATGAGATCCGGTTTATCAGCTGCATCGTGTCGTCTTCACTGGCGGTGAGTCGCATGCGAAGCTGGGTCATGGCAGTCTCCTGGTCGGTTTTGCCCAGTAGAACGCATGGAGGCGGAACCTACACAAAACGACGCGCAAGCCGTGGGCACCTGGTTGGCATGACCGGACACCCGGCAACCCTATGTTCATTGCGGCCGCGCTAAGCTTGTGGCGGGTAAGGAAACGGATGCCTTTGCCATGACCAGAACACATTCCCGATGACAGCCGAGCGCTCTGATGCGCTGGTCTTCTTTGGCGCCACCGGCGATCTGGCCTTCAAGCAGATTTTCCCGGCGCTGCAGGCGATGAGTGCGGTAGGCGAGCTCGAGATGCCCGTGATCGGTGTCGCCCGCGAGGATTGGAGCGACCAGCGGCTTTGCGAACGCGCCCGGGCGAGCCTCGCGGCGCACGGTGACGTCGACGAGGCGGCCTTTGCCCGACTGGCGGCCCGGCTGAAACTGGTGCGTGGTGACTACAGCGACCCCGCTACCTTCACCCGCCTGCGTACCGCGCTTGGCGAGGCCAAGCGTCCACTGCACTACCTGGCCATCCCGCCCAGCCTGTTCGCAACTGTCATCAACGGGCTGCACGCCGCCGGCTGCGATCGCGATGCCCGCGTCGTGGTGGAAAAACCCTTCGGCCGCAGCCTTGCCAGCGCCCAGGAGCTCGATGCGGTACTGCACGCCGTGTTCCCCGAGACATCGATCTTCCGCATCGATCATTTCCTCGGCAAGGAAGCGGTGCAGAACCTGCAGTACTTCCGCTTTGCCAACGCCTTCCTCGAGCCGGTCTGGAATCGCAATTACGTCGATAACGTGCAGATCACGATGGCCGAGGACTTCGGCGTGGAGGGTCGGGGTGGGTTCTATGATGAAGTCGGGGCGATCCGCGATGTGGTACAGAACCACTTACTGCAGATTGTCGCCCTGCTGGCAATGGATCCGCCGGTCGGACGTGATGCCGAGTCGATGCACCAGGAACGATTGCGAATCTTCCGATCGATGCGGCCGATGCAACCCGGGGATGTCGTGCGCGGGCAGTTCGATGGCTATCGCGACGAGCAAGGCGTCGCTGCGGACTCGACGGTTGAGACCTTCGCCGCCGCACGCCTTTGGATCGACAACTGGCGCTGGGCTGGCGTGCCGTTCTATATTCGCACCGGCAAGAAGTTGGCCATCACAAGCACTGAAGTGCTGGTGGATCTGAAGGACACGCCGACTACTATCTTCGACGAGGCGCCGCCCGATCGCGCCAATTACTATCGCTTCCGGCTCAGCCCGGAAGTAGCGATCTCGGCTGGCGTGCGGGTCAAGTCGCCGGGGGAATCGATGCGCGGCGAGCCGGTGGAACTGGTATTGCGCAGTCCGCTCAAGCGCGGCAAGTCGGCTTACCACCGGCTGCTGGGCGATGCCCTGCGCGGCGATACGTCGTTGTTCAGCCGGGATGACAGCGTGGAAGTCGCTTGGCGCGTGGTGGATCCGGTGCTGGGGGATGTCGTGCCGATAAGGTCATACGCACCCGGCAGTTGGGGCCCAGGCGAAAGCAACGAATTGGTCGCCGGTACGGATTCCTGGCACGACCCGATGCCGGAGCAGCCGTGATGCCGATGCCACAACCACTGCTGCTGATGCTGGACGTCGACAACACGCTGCTCGACAACGACCGCTTCGGTGCTGACTTGGGCGACTGGCTGGAAGCTGCCTTCGGTACTGATGAGCGGGCGCGCTACTGGACCATCTACGATGCGCTCAAGAAATCCCTCGGTTATGCCGACTACCTCGGTGCGCTGCAGTTGCTCCGGGCCAAAAACAGCGACCAGACGCGATTGCAGCAGGCTGGCGAATTCATGCTCGACTATCCGTTCCAGGACCGGCTCTATCCACAGGCCCTCGACGTCATCGCCCACCTGGCCGGGATCGCTCCGGTAATCGTCCTGTCCGACGGTGACATGGTGTTCCAGCCGCGCAAAATCCGCCGTGCCGGCATCGCCACTGCCGTTCAAGGGCGCGTGCTGGTCTACCTGCACAAGCAGCATGAGATCGACGACCTGCGCTGCCGCTATCCGGCGCAGCGCTACAGCATGGTTGACGACAAACCGCTGCTGCTGTCGGAGATGAA
>JBBRXD010000103.1:0-7528 GCA_038248775.1 Lysobacterales bacterium
GGCCGGTGCCAGGAATTGCGACGGTCCGGCGGGCGAGTAGGAGATCCAGCCAGACGCAACCAGGATGCTGTCGACCGTAAAGCCCAACGGCAGCACGAACGCAAGCGTGCGCCAGTCCGCGGCGCGCCGGCCGGCGAGGGCGAGCGTGGCGATGGCGAAGACGAGTGCAGCGATTACGCCTGGCCAGGCCAGTCCCGCAGCCGCCCCGCCCACGCAGGCGAACCAGACAGCCTGGTAACCGAGCACGTTGGCCACCATTGGCAGTGCAGCGCGCAAGTTCGTCACAGGCCTGGCAGGTATTGGTCGCGGCGATTGCCGCCACGGGCGAACAGCAACTGCACGTCGCTGATTGATCGCTCCAGGAATCCGCCCTCGCAATAGCACAGGTAGAACTCCCACATGCGGATGAAGCGCTCGTCATAGCCTTGCCCGCGTACCTGGTCAAGCCGCGACATGAAGCGCGAACGCCAGTGCTTGAGCGTGATGGCGTAGCTTTCGCCGAAATCCTCCAGGTTTACCAGGCGCAGTTTGCCAGCGCGCGCCGCGGCATCGACCATGGCGCTGACGCAAGGAATGAAGCTTCCCGGAAACACGTGGCGCTTGATGAAGTCGACCGAGTCCAGCGCTTGCTGGTAACGGTCATCCTCGATGGTGATCGCCTGTACCAGCGCGATGCCGTCGGGCCGCAACAAGCTGGCGCATTTTTCGAAGTAGGTGTCCAGGTACTGGTGGCCGATGGCTTCGATCATCTCGATCGAAACCAGCTTGTCGTATTCGCCCTGCAGGTCCCGGTAGTCCTCGAGCAGCAGGGTGACGCGATCGCCCAGTCCCGCAGCCTGGATTCGCTGGCTCGCGAGGGCATGTTGTTCGCGGGAGATGGTGGTCGTTGTTACCCGACAGCCAAACTCCCGCGCGGCATGCAAGGCCATGCCGCCCCAGCCCGTACCGATCTCGACCAGGTGGTCGCCGGGGCGCAGGTCGAGTTTCTGGCAAATCCGGTCGAGCTTGCGCCGGGAGGCCTGCTCAAGCGTATCGCCCTCGGCGAACAGCGCCGACGAGTACATCATGCTCGGATCGAGGAACAGGCTGAAGAACTCATTGCCCAGGTCATAGTGCGCGGAGATATTGCGTCGGCTGCCCGTTCGCGTATTCCTGCGCAGCGCGTGCCAGGCTTTCATGGCCAGGCCACCGAGTCGCGCCACGCCCGTCTCCACGCCGTCGAGCAAGTCGCGGTTGCGAACCAGCAAGCGCACCAGCGCGACGAGATCGTCGCTGTCCCATGCGCCGTCCATGTACGCTTCTCCCGCGCCTACCGAACCGTTGCTTGCCACCTGCCGGTAGAAATCCGCATGGTGGACCCGCAGGTTCACCCGGAGGGAGTCCGGTGCGCTCGCATCGCCCAGCAAGACATTGCCGTCCGGGTCTTGCATCAGGATCTGGCCGCCGCGCAACCGGGACAAGCGCGCGTGCAGCTGGTCGCGCAGGAATCGGTCGATTCCGCCGATCGTCTGGGCCGCAGCGCGACCCTTCAGGGATTCAGCGGGACTGCTCATCGGGACTCCTGTGTCATGTCATTTGAATCGGGGTGTGCGTGGAAGGGAATCCGCTTTAACCACAGGCGGGCGGCCTGCCAGTAGATGGCAGCAGCCACTTTTACGGTGAGCAATGGATACCGCGCTAGGCATGAAGCCAACGTGTTTGCGTTGAACGGACGCCGACGCATGACCAGCGTTGCAGCGAATTCGTGCCGGGAACCTTCGCTGACGTCCATGTGGACATGCAAGGTTTCACCCGGCGGGGCCAGGCTCCAGTGGTATTGCCGTGCCATGGGAATGAAGGGCGACACATGGAAGCGCTTGTCGAAGTCCCAATGCAGGGCGCGGCCATGAACCTGCGCGGTGTTGGCAGGAAGCAGATAGGCATGCCGCTCGCCCCACGGCGTGTTGGTTATTTCGGCCAACACCCAGTCAAGCGTCTCCCCGTCTTCCAGGAAGCCGTAATAGATGCTGACGGGATTCATCAGCACGCCGAAATAACGACCATGCGTGAGCAGCCGGATCGGGCCGAGCGGCCGCATTCCGGTCTGGACCTGGACGTGGTCGCGCACGGCGGTATCAAGCGGAACCGTTGGATCACCGAAATAATCCGAGCGGCGAACCTGCGCCAGGTTGCGCCGATCCAGGGACCACAACCAGCGCTTCTCGAAAAGGCGAGGCAATTCTTCCAGATCGATGTAGAGCTGGAACATGCGGTAGCGAAACGAATGTGCGCGCGGCGTGGACCGGCGATGGCGCACCCATCCTTCGTAGATGAAGCTCGAGCGCGCGACGGTCACCAGCACTCACCCAGGGCGCGGGCCACTTCAACGCCACTGCGCAAGCCGTCCTCGTGGAATCCGAATCCCCAGTAAGCGCCGGCGAACCAGGTGCGACGAACGCCGTCGATTTCGCCACGCCGTCCTTGTGCCGCGACGCTGGCATGGTCGTAGACCGGATGCCGGTAATTCATGCGCGCCAGGATCTTGCCCGGATCGATGTCCTGGCTCCGGTTGAGGGTGACGATGAACGGTTCCGGTGAATCGATCGACTGCAGCAGGTTCATGCAATAGCTGACCGTGCAATGTGCTTCCGGCTCAGCGGGCACGTAGGCATTCCACGCCGCCCACGCCGCGCGTCGCCGCGGCAGCATGCGCGCGTCGGTATGCAGCACGGTGTCGTTGTCCTGGAATCGCATGGCGCCCAGTATGCTGGTTTCATCCGCGCTGGGGTCTGACAGCAAGGACAGGGATTCGTCCGCATGGCAGGCAAGCACGACCTGGTCGAAGCTTTCTTCGCCGGCGGAAGTCGCAAGCGCCACGGCGTCGGCCTCGCGGCGAATCGCCTTCACTTTCGTACCCAGCCGGACCTGGGCCTGCCAGCGGGATTCCATCGCGCGAATGTAGGTGGACGAGCCGCCGCTGACAACGCGCCAGCCGGGTCGGCCCTGCACTTGCAGCATTCGATGGTTGGCCATGAAGCGAACCAGGTATTTCGCTGGAAAATCCAGGATTCGCGCTGAAGGCGAGGACCACAGTGCGCACGCCATCGGCACCAGGTGGTCGCGCACGAACATTTCCGAATAGCCCCTCGACGACAGGTAGTTGCCGAGGGTGGGGCCGTCGCCCGACTCGCCGAGCACGTCCGGGCACTCGCGGTAGAAGCGCAGGATTTCGCGGACCATGCGCAGGAAGCGCGGCGAGAGCAGGTTGCTTCGCTGGCAAAACATCGCATTGAGATTGGTGGCGTTGTATTCGAGCCCACTGGCGCCGTCGTGTACGGAAAAACCCATGGTCGTTGGCTGGGATGCCACGCCCAGCTCGTCGAACATCCGGGTCAGCAGCGGATAGTTTTCCGGATTGAACACGATAAACCCGGTGTCGACCGAAAAATCCCGTCCGTCCTGGGATACGCGATGGGTGTGGGTGTGTCCGCCCAGTCGGTCCTGGCTTTCGAACAACACGACATCGTGATGGCGCGACAGCAGCCAGGCAGCACCCAGGCCAGCGATGCCACTGCCCACTATCGCGATCTTCATTGTCGTTGCAGGCGCACGTCGTGCATCGATGCCGGCATCGTCTTCAAGTCCCAGACCAGCCCGACCCAGGACATGGCCTTGAGCACGTAGTAGGTCAGGTCGTATTCCCACCATTTGAAGCCCTGCCGCGCCGAGCCCGGGAAATGGTGGTGGTTGTTGTGCCAACCTTCGCCAAACGTGAGCAGGGCCAGCAACCAGTTGTTGCGGCTGTCGTCGTTGGTCGCAAAACGCCGGCTGCCCCAGCGATGCGCCAACGAGTTGATGGTGACGGTGACGTGGAAAAGCACGATCGTGGAAATGAAGAATCCCCACACCAGCATTTGCGCCCCGCTGGTTCCAAGCCCCGGGAAGCGCGCATTGAGCCACGCGCCGAAACCGTAGAGTCCAGCAGCGAGAACGACTGGAACAAGGATGTCGAACCGGTCCAGCCAGCGCAGTTCCGGGAAGCGCGACAGGTCCTTGATGGCGTCCTGATCGGTGCCGAAGCTGCGCTCGGTCATGAACCAGCCCATGTGGCTGCGCCAGAAACCGTGCCGGGGCGAATGCATGTCGAGGTCGGTGTCGGCGTGCCGGTGATGATGGCGGTGATGCGCGGCCCACCACAGCGGGCCGCGTTGCACGCTGGCGGCGCCGAGCACGGCGAACGCGAACTGCACCGCGCGCGAAGTGCGGAACGCCTTGTGCGAGAAGTAGCGATGATAGAAGCCGGTGATTGCGAACATGCGCAGCGCATATAGCGCCGCCGCGACCGCCACTGCCACCCATGAAACACCGACCCAGATCACACCCAGGCAGGCGAGGTGCAAGCCGACGAAGGGCAATACCCGCAACCAGTCAACCCGATCGGAGGAGGACGCATCCGTGACGGCAGCGGTAGTGTCGAACCAACGCAACACTGCCGCGATGGGGCGGAAAGCAGTCACGGAATTCAGGGATTGGCGAGGACTTGGCATGGGCGATAATGGTCGTGGCGCTACGGTGATGGGAGGGTGAACCGGGAGGCGTGAGCCTGAATGCTAGCCTTAATCCTTACGCTGCGAGATGCTTGTCGGATGCAATCAAGGCCAGGCCCGCGATCCAAGCCGTTGCCCCCGAGGCACGGGCTGGCGCGAGTCATTTCCAAGTTGGGAATCGGTTCGCGCGCGCAGGCCGCATCCTGGGTTGCCGAGGGTCGCGTGCGCGTCAACGGTCGCCTGGTGACCAATGCGGAATTTCCGGTGCGCCAGGGTGTCGACCGGATCGAGATCGCCGGCGAACAGGCCGGGCGCGGCGAACGAGTCGTCTTGATGCTCAACAAGCCGCGTGGACTGGTCACCACGCGCGCAGACGAGAAGGGCCGCGATACCGTCTACTCCTGCCTGGCGGACGCCGACTTCGGATGGCTGGCCCCGGTCGGTCGCCTCGACAAGGCCAGCGAGGGACTGCTGCTGTTCAGCAACGACCCCGAGTGGGCCGCAGGCATCACATCGCCCGATTCGGGACCGGAGAAGATCTACCACGTGCAGGTGGATCGGATTCCGGATGAGGGCATGCTCACTGCCATGGTGCGCGGCGTGGCGTCGGACGGCGAACACCTTGCCGCCCGGTCTGCCACGTTGCTTCGGCACGGCGAACGCAATGCCTGGCTGGAAATAGTCCTGGACGAGGGCAGGAACCGGCAGATCCGGCGTCTGCTGCAAGCCTTCGACGTTCGCGTGCTTCGGCTCCTGCGAACAGGCATCGGCCCGCTTCGCCTCGGCACGCTGGCCAAGGGCGCGTGGCGTCGGTTGCAGGCCGAAGAAATCGATTCCCTGTCGGCCCCCGGGCCGACGCAGGCTTCGCCTAGGGCTGGCCCTCGATGACGCCGAGGCGCTTGCCAACCGTGATGAACGCCGCCACGGCCCGGTCGAGCTGCTCACGCGAGTGCGCGGCGCTCAACTGGGTGCGGATGCGAGCCTGGCCCTTGGGCACGACCGGGAAGAAAAAGCCGATCGCATAGATGCCTTCCTCGAGCAGGCCCGCGGCAAAAGATTGCGCAAGTTCCGCGTCATACAACATCACCGGAACAATCGGATGCACGCCGGGCTTCAGGTCAAAGCCGGCAGCGGTCATGCGGGTGCGGAAATAGACGGTGTTCTCGGCAAGCTTCAGGCGCAGGTCCACGGCGTCCTCGAGCATGTCCAACACCTTGATGCCGGCTGCGACAACGTGCGGCGGCAGCGAGTTTGAAAACAGGTAGGGTCGCGAGCGCTGCCGCAGCATCTCGACCACTTCCTTCGGCCCTGCGGTGAATCCGCCCAGGGCGCCGCCCAGCGCCTTGCCCAAGGTGCCGGTGAAGATGTCGATCTTGTCGAGCACGCCTTTCACTTCCGCCGAGCCGCGGCCGCCAGCGCCAAGGAACCCGGTGGCATGGCATTCGTCGATGTGCACCAGCGCGCCGTACTGCTGCGCCAGTTCGGTGATGCGGTCGAGCGGTGCGATGAAGCCGTCCATCGAGAAGACGCCGTCGGTGGTGATCAGGATATCGCGGACGCCGTCGCTACGTGCCTGGATAAGTTGTTGCTCCAGATCAGTCATGTCGCAGTTGGCGTAGCGATAGCGCCTGGCCTTGCACAGGCGGACCCCGTCAATGATCGATGCATGGTTCAACGCATCGGAAATAATCGCGTCCTCCTCGCCCAGCAGTGGCTCGAAAAGGCCTCCGTTGGCGTCGAAACAGGCGGCATAGAGGATGGCGTCGTTTGTGCCGAAAAAGGTGGCGAGCTTTTGCTCCAGTTGCTTGTGCAAGTCTTGGGTGCCGCAGATGAAGCGCACCGAGGCCATGCCGAAACCATGGCTGTCGAGCGCCTCCTTGGCGGCCTGGATCACCGCCGGATGGTCGGCGAGCCCCAGGTAGTTGTTGGCGCAGAAATTCAGCACGCGCCGGCCGTCGGCGAGTTCTATCTCGGCCGACTGCGGGCTGGTGATGACCCGTTCGGACTTGAACAGTCCGTCGGCGCGGATTGAGGCAAGGCTGGCGGCCAGTCGGTTCAGGGCAGGTCGGGTCATGTTGGCGGGCCAAGGAGGGGGCAGGCCTGGATTATCGTTGATCGGCGAAGTCTCCCCCAAGAACTGCGACCGTCTTCTTCCATACGTATGCGTATCGCAATTTGTGCTAAAAGTGTGTTAAAAATTCAACAGGCCGCGACAGGGGAAAAGTCCGGCCCACGAAGGATTGCCACATTATCGACCACCATTTTCGCTTGCCTATAAAAAACGGAGAGAACCCATGAGACTGAACAAGATTGCGCTTGCCCTGAGCCTTGCTGCCTTCGCCATGCCACTGACCGCTCTCGCGCAGGAAGCAGCTGCGTCGACCGAAGAAGCTCCTGCTGAAGCTCCTGCTGAAGAAACTGCCGCAGCCGAGGAAGCGAGTTCCAACCTTAGCTGGAACCTCGCCGTCACTTCGGACTATGTATTCCGCGGTATTACCCAGAGCAACTTCGATCCCGCGGTGCAGGGCGGCCTCGACTATGCGTTCGGCGATTCGGGCTTTTACGTCGGCGCCTGGGCTTCGAACATCGACTTCAATGATCCCGACGGCCCGGACATCGAGCTCGATACCTACGTCGGCTACAGCACCGACATGAGCGAAGGCTGGAACCTCGACCTCCACGCCGTTCGCTATACCTATCTTGGCGAGCGCGATGCTTACGGCAGCCTCGACTACAACGAGTATTTCGCCGCCGTCACCTGGAGCGAGATGCTGACCTTCACCGTCGCCTACGCCGACAACTACGCAAACCTCGACTTCTCGAGCTTGTATTACGGCTTGACTGGAAGTTGGGACGCCGGCAACGATTTCGCGATAAATGCCGGGATCGGTCACTCTGAATTTTCCGACGACGTGGGCAGCTACAACGACTGGACCATCGGTGTCAGCCGCCAATTTGGCCCGATGAATGTAGCGCTCGGATACTTCGACACCACCGGCGAC
>JBBRXD010000104.1:0-7490 GCA_038248775.1 Lysobacterales bacterium
CCACCAGCGACAGACCGCGCACGCTGGCGAAAAACAGGATCGTGAAGGGAATGCCGATCACCAGCACCGCCAGGCTTGCGGACAGGCTGAGGCCGGTGACCACCCAGGTGAAGTAGAAAATGCCGGTCACCAGCGACAGCAGCAGGTACAGCACCGAGGTGTAGGCATGCGGGTCGGTGAGCACGCCGAAGAATCGCCCGGCCAGGGAAACGCGAGGTTTCGGCGGCGGAGCGCGCAGGGCGCGGTGCACGGTCACTTCGGTGTCGCGATAAATGTCCGCCACTTCGGAAGGCGCACCATAACTGCCAGCGACGCTGGCCAGCAGGCTGGCTTCGTCCATTTCCGGATGCGCTGTCCACTCGGAACGCAGGTAGTCCTCGGCGTCGTACAGCGCGTCCTGCACCAGTGCCGGATCAGATCCGGCAAGCGCTGACCGCAACTGATCGAGGTATTGGGGTATGGACTTGGCGATGGCGGTGTTCATTGCTGGGTTCCTTGCAGCACGGTGTCGACGAATTCGCGGGTGGCTTGCCAGTTGTCCGTCCACGCGGCGAGGACTTCGCGGCCCTGGTCGGTGATGCGGTAATAGCGACGCGGCGGGCCGGCCACCGACGGCTCGACTACGCTGGCCAGCAGGCCCGCGGCATCGAGGTTGCGCAGCACCGGATACAGGGCGCTCTGCTTGCCGCTGAGGAATCCCGCGCCGCCGCGCTCAAGGCGCTTGGCAATCTGGTAGCCGTACATCGGCTCCTTCGACTGGCCGAGCACGCTAAGCAGGACCAGCGACACCGTGCCGGCGCTGAGTTCCTTCTGGAACTTCCTGACGTTGGAATCGATTTCGCCCATCTGTGTCCTGCCCTGGCTGCCCTTGAGCCAACAGTATTATTAACTTAGGTATAGCGAACCTGCCATAAGTAATGGCAGAGGCCTCTTGAAGCCAGCGGCGCTAGGGGTAAGCTGGAGGCAACTCCCGATGGCCCCGCCAATGACTACGCCCCAACCCGTGATCTTCCTCGGCCATGGCTCGCCCATGAACGCGATCGAGGACAACGAGTTCCGACGCAGCTGGCAGGACCTGGGCAAGCGACTCAGACGGCCCAAGGCGATCCTTTCCATCTCGGCGCACTGGGAGACGCGCGGCGTTTTCGTCACCGGCAACGAGAAACCGGACACCATCCACGATTTCAGCGGCTTTCCCAGGGCATTGTTCGATGTGCGCTACCGCGCTCCGGGCAGCCCGCAACTCGCGCACCGGATCGCCGACCTGCTGCATACCGTGCGGGTGCACGTGGACCCGCAACGCGGGCTCGACCATGGCGCCTGGGGCGTGCTGCAGCCGATGTTTCCGGAAGCCGACATCCCGGTCGTGCAACTGAGCCTTTCCGGCCTGCAGCCCGGTGCCTGGCATTACGACCTGGCCAAGTTGCTGCGCCCGTTGCGCGATGAGGACGTGCTGGTGGTCGCCAGCGGCAATATCGTGCACAACCTGCGCCTGTTCCGCGCCAACGATCCCAAGCCCTACGACTGGGCCGAACGATTCGACGAGGACGTCGCCGAACATATCCAAACCCGGCACCACGACGGGCTGCTGGGTTACGAGACGCTGGGCATTGATGCCTTGATGGCAATCCCGACGCCGGAACACTACTTGCCGCTGCTGTATGTGCTGGGCATGCAGCGCGACGAGGACGAGGTCAGCTTCTTCAACGAGCAGGTGGCAAGCTCCATCTCGATGCGCTCGGTGATCATCGGGCAGGTTTGACCGGCGATATTTCGATGCCATGCCTCGTGTAGTCTGCCGACGATGACCAAGACCTACGATGCCGCTTATTTCCAACGCTGGTACCGCGACCGTGGCATGACCGGGCGGGCGGCGCTGGCAAGAAAGGTCGCAATGGCGGTTTCGACTGCCGAGTACTACCTCGAGCGGCCCATCCGCAGCGTGCTGGACGTTGGCTGCGGCGAAGCGCCGTGGCGCGTCGAACTGCTGAAGCTGCGGCCACGGCTGCACTACCAGGGGGTGGATTCCAGTGAATATGCGGTAGCCCGGTATAGTCGAAGTCGCAATATCGCGCTGGCCAGTTTCGGCCAGCTGGGCGAGCTGCGCTTCGGTGCGCCAGTGGACCTGCTGGTGTGTTCGGACGTGATCCATTACGTGCCTACGGCGGAACTGCGACGCGGCCTGTCCGGATTCGCTGAACATTGCGATGGCGTCGCCTTCCTTGAACTCTATACCGACGAAGACGCGATTGCCGGCGACAAACTAGGCTTCCTGCCGCGCAGCGCGGCCTTCTATCGCCGCAAGTTCAAGCGGGCCGGCTTCATCGCCTGCGGCTCCCACCTCTACCTCAGCGAAAACCTCCACGCCAACGCCGTGGCCCTGGAAAAACTCGACTGAGGCCAGGCAGGCTTGGGCTTGTGCCAGAATCGCATCCGGACCGAACGGAGAAACCACGATGAACCCATTCAAGCCCGCCCTGCTTGCGCTCGCACTGGCCGCGGCAACCCAGTTCGCTGTCGCGGCGGATCCGGCGGTGGAAAAACCTGCGCCCTACAAATCGTGGATGGACATCCTCGCCGAGTCCCCGGCTACCGACTGGCGTCCGCTTGATCCGGCCAACACCCTGTACATGGAACTGCCGAACGGTCGCGTCGTGATGGAACTGGCGCCGGGCTACGTGCCCCTGCATGCCGCCAACATCAAGACCCTGGTGCGGGAAAAATACTTCGACGGCCTGGCCATCCTGCGCTCGCAGGACAACTATGTCGTGCAGTGGGGCGATCCTGAAGAAGACGAGAAGAAGGCGAAATCGCTGGGCAGCGCAAAGGCCAATTTTGACCCTGAATTCAGCGTGGTGGTAGGCAAGGACACATCCTTCAATCCCCTACCCGATGGCGATGTCTATGCGCCGAAAGTGGGCTTCGGCAATGGCTTCCCGGCGGCGCGCGACGCCGATGGCAAGCAGACCTGGCTTACCCATTGCTATGGCTCGGTAGGCGTTGCGCGTGGCAACGATCCGACCGGCGGCAATGGTTCGGGACTGTACGTGGTGATCGGCCATGCGCCGCGCCACCTTGACCGCAACGTGACCATCGTCGGCCGCGTCGTGCAGGGCATGGAATTGTTGTCCACGATGCCGCGCGGAACCGGGCCGCTGGGTTTCTACGAGAAGCCTGGGCAACGCACCCCCATCAAGTCGATCCGCCTCGCCGCCGATGTTCCGGCCGCGGAACAGACACGGCTCGATGTATTGCGCACCGATTCGGCCACCTTCGCCACCGTGATTGAAGCGCGGCGCAATCGCCGCGACGACTGGACGGTCGCGCCGGCCGGTGCGATTGAAGTGTGCAACGTGCAGTTGCCCGTGCGCCCAAGCAAGGGCTGAGCCGCACTGAACGGGCAGCCCGTCGAAAGCGTCGAGCTCCGGCTGGCGAGCGCGTCGCGCCTGCTCGCATCCGATCCCGCGCAAGCGGGGCGGCAGGCGCAGGCCATCCTGTCCGAGGTCCAGGGACAGCCGATGGCCTTGCTGATTCTCGGTGCTTCGCATGTCGCACTTGGCAAGCCCGCCGAAGCAATTGAGGTCCTCGCACCACTCAGCGTTGCGCAGCCGGGCGTGGCCATGGTGCAGATGGAACTGGGAATTGCGCTGGCGCAATTGGGCCGCCCTGCCGAAGCCGCAGCAGCGCTTCGCCGTGCAGTGGGCCTGAGGCCGGATCTTGCCCGGGCGTGGCTGGCCTTGGGCGAGCAACTCGAAGCGCTTGGGGATCCGACGGGTGCTGCAGAAGCGAAGGCCTGGCACGCGCGCCAGGCAAGCCGTGATCCGGCGCTGGCGATGGCCGAACGCGCCATCGCGGAGCAACAGCTAGCGAAGGCCGAGGCCTTGGTCCGCGCGCGCATCCAAGCTTCGCCCACTGATGTGTTGGCGATACGAATGCTTGCCGACCTGGCTGCGCGCCTAGGCCGCGATGAAGAGGCCACTGCGTTATTGCTGCAAGCCCTGGACATCGAGCCTGGCTTCCATGCCGCGCGACTGGGCCTGGTGATGGCGCTGAACCGCCGCGAGCTTCCCGGCAAGGCATTGCCACACATCACCCATCTGCTCGAAATAGAGCCCGACAATCCTGCGTATCGAACCCAGCTCGCACAAACCCAGTGCCGACTCGGCGACTACCCGGAAGGCATCGAGACCTACGCCGGCCTGCTGCGCGAATTTCCGCGCCAGGCGAGTCTCTGGTTCAACAGCGGCCACGCGCTGAAGACGGCGGGACGCGGCGGCGAGGCAGTCCAGGCCTATCGCCACAGCATCGAATTGGAACCCGGGTTCGGCGAAGCCTGGTGGAGCCTGGCCAACCTCAAGACCTTCCGGTTCACCGACCAGGACATTGCGGCAATGCGCGCACAACTGGGACGTGCGGACCTTGCCAGCGAGCACCGATTGCATTTCGAATTCGCCCTCGGCAAGGCGCTGGAAGACCGCGCCAGTTTCGAGGAATCCTTCATCCACTATTCGAAGGGCAACGCCATTCGCGCAGGCGGCGTGGCCTATAGCGCCGCCCAGAACAGCCTGCGGGCGCGTCGTGCCCGCGAATTCTTCACGAAGCACGTATTCACAAGCCACGAGGGAAGTGGCATTCCCGATCCCGATCCGATTTTCATCGTTGGCCTGCCGCGCGCGGGCTCAACCCTGGTCGAACAGATCCTGTCGAGCCACTCGCAAGTGGAAGGCACGATGGAACTGCAGGAAATCATGGCCATCACGCGCGACCTTCGCGAGATGTCCGGCGCTCAGCAGACCACGGCCTACACCGACGTGCTGGCGACGCTGGATGCCGACCAGCTGCGCGAACTCGGCGAGCGATACCTTCATCGGACCCGCATCCACCGCAAGCTCGGCAAGCCGTACTTCATAGACAAGATGCCGAACAATTTTTCCTATATCGGGCTGATCCAGCTGATCTTGCCCAACGCACGCATCATCGACGCGCGGCGGCACCCGATGGCCTGTTGCTTCTCGTGCTTCAAGCAGCATTTCGCCAGCGGCCAGAATTTCAGCTACAGCTTCGACAACCTCGGCCACTTCTATCGCGACTACGTCGAATTGATGGCACATTTCGATGAAGTACTGCCGGGCCGCGTGCATCGCGTCTTCTACGAGGCGCTGGTGGACGAAACCGAAGCGCAGGTTCGGGCCCTGCTTGACCATTGCGGCCTGCCCTTCGAGCCGCAGTGCCTGCGCTTCTTCGAGACCGAACGTGCGGTCAGGACTGCCAGCGCCGAGCAGGTTCGCCAGCCGATCTTCCGCGAAGGCATCGACCAATGGCGTAATTTCGAACCCTGGCTGGGTCCGTTGAAGGACGCGTTGGGTCCAGCCCTTGGCGACTACCCGATCCAGTCTTGATCAGCTTTGCTCAGCGCTTGTCCTGGCGACAGGCCGCCGCGGCATCGGGCGCACAAACCAGCCGACCCTTCTGCACGACCGCTTGTACCTGGCGAAGGATGTCGATGTCGGCGAGGGGATCACCCGCTACCGCGATCAGGTCGGCCGACTTGCCGGGCGCAATGGATCCGAACTCGGATTCGCGATGCAGCAATCGCGCGGCATCGATGGTGGCCGACTGGATGGCGCGCATCGGGCTCATTCCCTGCCGAACCATGTAGGCGAACTGGCGCGCGTTCAGGCCATGCGGATACACGCCGCTGTCGGTGCCGAAGCCGATTCGCACGCCGGCGCGCACCGCCTTGGCGAAGCCTACCCGCTGGGTTTCGGTGGTTTCGCGATTCTTGCGCAGGATTTCCTCCGACCAGCCGTCACGGCGGCCGACGTCCTCGATGTAGTCGCCGTTGTACACGTCAGCCACCAGCCAGGTGCCATGCTGCTTCATCAGCGCGATGCCCTCGTCCTCCAGGTAGGACCCATGCTCGATCGAGCGCACGCCGGCGCGCACCGCGCGCTTGATGCCCTCGGCACCATGCGCATGCGCAGTGACGAAGGTGCCGTGCAAGGCAGCCTCCTCCACCGCAGCTCGAATCTCCGCCTCGCTGTATTCCGGTGCGCCGGGCTCGGTGCCCGCCGCCAGCACTGCGCCAGTCGCGATGATCTTGATGAAGTCCGCGCCCCCTGCCAGCAACTCGCGAACGCGTTGGCGCACCTGGTCTGCGTTGTCGGCCACGCCTCGACGCATTTCTGCTGGCACCTGCACGTCCGGCGCCATGCCAGTCACTTCGCCGCCGCCCAGCGTCACCGTCACGTAGGCGCCGGCGACGAACATCCGCGGCCCTTCCACGATACCGGCGGCTATGGCGTCGCGCAGGGCAACGTCGGTGAAGGCGCGGTAGGCGCCGACGTCGCGCACCGTGGTGAAGCCGGCACGCAGCGTGTCCCGGGCATTGCCAACGCCGACCAGCACATCGCGCGCACCGCTGCTCATCAAGGGCGCGGCATAGTTGGACGACTGGATGTCGCCGACCAGGTGGCTGTGCAGGTCGGTCAATCCGGGCAGCACCGTGTAGCTCGACCAATCAAGGGTGCGCGCACCCGTCGCGGCCTGCCGCTCCACCGCACCATCCGGATACGGCTGCACCTGCACCACCTTGCCATCGCGCACGTGGATCCACTGGTCGGACAGGACCCGGGCCTGGTCCACGTCGAGCATCTTTCCGGCCCGGATGTAAAGCTCGTCGGCTCGCGCGCCGCCTGCGCCGACGGCCAGGACGGACGCCAGTCCCAGCGCAATGAGGGTTGATGGAAGTTTTCCGGCCGTATGCATCGATAATCCCCTTGAGTGCATCTTGAACTCCTGCGCTGATCTCAGCGCTTGAGGTACTGGTCATACCACGCCAGGTTGCGCGCCATGCGGTCGCGCAGGTAGCTCGGCACCAGCAACTGGTGGCTCTCGCCGGGATATACCACCAGCCGCGTCGGCACGCCCAGTGAACGCAGCGCCTGGTACATCTGTTCCGCGCCCAGGCACGGCACGTTCCAGTCCTTCTCGCCGCACTGGAACATCGTCGCTGTCTTGATCCGGTCGGCGTGCAGGAACGGAAAGCTGGCGCGGTCATACAGTTCGCGATTCTTCCAGGGCACGCCGAGTTCCAGTTCGTATTCACGGATGTACTGGTCGTGGCCGTACAGGGCGTACATGTTGGAGGCGCCCGCCCCGCTTATCGCGGCCTTGAATCGCGTGTCCTGCGCGATAATGGCATTGCTCAGGATGGACCCGTAGCTCCAGCCACCGATGCCCAGGCGATCGGGATCGGCCACGCCCATGCCGACGACGTGCTCAATGCCTTCCAGAACATCCCGGGCATCGCGATTTCCCCAGTCGGCGTAGATGGCGCGCGAGAAATCGAAGCCGCGACCAGAACTGCCGCGCGGATTGATCGCCACCACTGCGTAGCCGTTCGCTGCATACAGCTGCCAATCCACCATGAATTCGTGGCTGAACTGGTACACGGGTCCGCCGTGCACGCGCACGATGGTCGGATAGCG
>JBBRXD010000105.1:0-7400 GCA_038248775.1 Lysobacterales bacterium
GATGGCGTGTTTCGCGACTTCCTCGACTTCTGCAAGCGGGTCGATTCGAGCAAGCTCAATCGTCGCGTACTCGAAGCGCTGGTGCATGCCGGCGCACTCGACAGCCTGGGTGCGAACCGTGCTTCACTGATGCTGCAATTGCCCGAAGTGATGAAGGCTACCGAACAACTCGCGCGCGAACGCGAAGCCGGCCAGGCCTCGCTGTTCGGCGGCGGTGGCGACTTGCGGGAAGTCCAGATCGAACTTACCGTCGCGCCGGACTGGACTCTGGACAGGAAGCTGGTGGGCGAACGCGAGACGCTCGGTCATTTCCTCAGCGGCCACCCGCTGGATCCATGGAAGGATGAACTGGCCAACCTGGTCGGCAACACGCTCGGTGACATCGATCGGGTGTTCAGTGAAAAGCGCAACAACCGCGGCGAAGCGCAGGTCGTCCTGGCCGGCCTGGTCACGGCGGTGCGCCGTCGCGGTGACAACCAGGCCTTCGTGCAGATCGAGGACACCCATGGCCGGCTGGAGTGTGCGTTCTTCAGCGATGCCTTCAGTCAATTCGCGGCACTGCTCTCGCGCGACCGGATCATCATCGTCGAGGGCGGCTTGCGCGAGGACAGCTTCAACGGCGGTTACTCCCTGCGCGCCAGGCAATGCTGGGATTTCCGCAGCTTGTGCGCGCAATACGGGCGCCGGCTGGCACTGACCGTGGACCTGCGCGAGGACGGCGCATGGGAGCGCCTGCAGCAAGCCATGGCGGCGTACCGCCCGGGTGGCACGCCGCTGCGCCTGGAGCTCGTGACCGCCAGCTCGCGCGGCGTCGTGGACCTCAATGGGCCCGCCTCGGTGCGCACCGATGCCGAACTTATCAACCAGCTGCGCGCACTGCGCGGCGTCAGCCAGGTCAGCCTGGCCCTGCACCGGCCCTGGGCCGCTTCGGCCTGACCGTCCGCCCAGGCGCGAAGCGCCGGGCCCCAACCCACGCCCTGCTAGTATCTGTCCAGCCTCTTTTACCGAATCGTGCCCCATGAACCCCAACTTCCTCGATTTCGAACAACCGATCGCCGACCTGGAAGCCAAGATCCAGGAACTGCGCCGGGCCAGCACCGGACAATCGGTGAATATCGACGTCGAAGTGGAAGGTCTGCAGGAAAAACTGCGGGTTCGCACGGCGGAAATCTTCGGCGCGCTGACGCCCTGGCAGATTTCGCAGTTGGCCCGGCATCCGCAACGCCCCTATACCCTTGATTACATCAACCTGATCTGCGATGAGTTCCATGAACTGGCCGGCGACCGCGCCTACGCCGACGATGCTGCCATCGTGGGCGGGCTGGCGCGCATCGATGGCCGGTCCTGCGTGGTCATCGGCCAGCAGAAAGGTCGCGACACCAAGAGCAAGATCAAGCGCAACTTCGGCATGCCGCGTCCCGAGGGCTACCGCAAGGCGCTGCGCCTGATGAAGCTGGCCGAACGCTTCGGCTTGCCGCTGTTCACCTTTATCGATACGCCCGGCGCTTATCCGGGCGTCGGCGCGGAAGAACGCGGCCAGTCCGAGGCCATCGCGCGCAACCTGCTGGAGATGGCCGAGTTGCGAATCCCGGTCATCTGCTCGGTCATCGGCGAAGGTGGATCGGGCGGCGCACTGGCGATCGGCGTTGGCGATCGCACGCTGATGCTCCAGTACAGCACGTACTCGGTGATCTCGCCCGAGGGCTGCGCGTCAATCCTGTGGAAGAGTTCCGACAAGGCGCGCGACGCGGCGGAGGCCCTGGGGCTGACCGCGGTGCGCTTGCTTGAACATGGCCTGATCGACCGGGTCATTCCCGAACCGCTGGGTGGAGCGCATCGCGATCCTGCCGCCATGGCAGCCACGCTGCGTGGCACCCTGCTCGAGGAACTGGCCGAGCTGGAGAAACTCGACACCGGGTCGCTGCTTGAGAAGCGCTACCAGCGCCTGCGCGGCTACGGAGCCTACCAGGCCGCCTGAGCCACCCCATGCCCGGCAAAGCCATCCACGACGCATTGAGCGAGCTTGGCGGGCAGTCCTTGCTGGTGGGGCTGAGTGGGGGCATGGATTCCACGGTGTTGCTGCATGCGCTGGCGACGTCACGCGCTGAACCGGGCGCCGGGCTGCGGGCGATACACGTGCACCACGGGCTGCATGCCGATGCCGACCAGTGGGGCGAGCACTGCCTGCAGTTGTGTGCTTCGCTGGGCGTGCCTTGCATCATCGAGCAGGTGCGAGTGCGTCGCGACAGCGGCCAGGGCATGGAAGGCGCGGCCCGCGACGCGCGTTATGCCGCGTTTGCACAACACCTGCATGCGGGGGAATCGCTGGTGCTTGCGCACCACCAGGACGACCAGGCCGAAACCGTCTTGCTGCGCCTGCTGCGTGGTTCCGGAAGCGATGGGTTGGCGGCGATGCGCCGGCAACGCAAGTTCGCCGACGGCATGCTGTTGCGCCCCTTGCTCGGGATGGCGCGCTCGCAGTTGCTCGCATACGCGAAATCGCATGCGCTTTCCTGGTGCGAGGATCCCTCCAACGAAGAGGACGGCCCCGACCGGAATTTCCTGCGCCACCAGGTGATTCCGCTGCTGGAGCAGCGCTGGCCGCAGGCGGCCGGCGCGCTCGCGCAGAGCGCTGCCTTGCTCGCACAGGATGCAGGTCTGTTGGGCGAGGAAGCAGATCGCCGAATGGCTGGCGTGATCGATGGAAGGGACTCAAGCGTGCTGCGCATTCCCGCCCTGCTAGAGCTCGATCCCGCCTGGCGGGCGCGCGTGTTGCGCCGCTGGCTGGACAAACAGCAACTGCCGCCGCTGCGACGAGGAGCCTTCGCACTTATCACGGAACAATTGCTTTGCGGATCCGCGGACGGTGCAGCCCAATACCGATGGTCCGGCGCGGTTTTACGACGCTGGCGCGACGGCCTGCACGCAAGTTGGAAGCCAGATGCATTGCCCGGACGCTGGCAGCGTCCCTGGGACGGAAGCGGCAGCCTGCAACTCCCGGTCGGCGGCACCCTTCAATTCAGGCCACTGGATCGAGACACGGCGATCAACGTAAACACGGTTTCGCTGACCAGCGACTTCGGCGCTTGCCGCGTCGCCTCGCGCGAGGGCGGCGAACGCATCCGGCTGCCCGGCCGCGCGCATTCGCATTCGCTCAAGCACCAGTTGCAAGAACGACACGTGGCACCCTGGCGGCGCGAGCGCATGCCTTTGCTGTTCGCGGGCGATGGCGAATTGCTCAGCGCCGGTGACCTGATTGTTTCGGCGCGGCTCGATGCCTGGTGCGCTTCGCACCGGCTGGCATTGGACTGGAAGGCCGGACCGGATGCCGGCGGCAATTGACCGGCCCCTGTCCGCGGCCCACACTTTGCGCATGAGCAAACAATCCGCGACCCCGGCGACCGCCGCCGCCAGTTTCGAGCGCGCCCTGGACGAGCTCGAGCAGCTCGTCCAGAAAATGGAAAAGGGCGAGCAAAGCCTCGACGAATCCCTGGCCGCCTACGAGCGAGGCATCGCACTCTACCGCGAATGCCAGAAAGCACTGGAGCAAGCCGAACAGCGCGTGCGCCTGCTGGCCGACCCGACCCATCCGGCCACGGCGGAAGACTTCAAGGCCCATGGCGGTTGACGCGCTGATCCCGGCCTGGCGTGATCGGGTCGAGGTCGCACTGCAGCAAGCGCTGGGTCGACAGCCGTCGGTTGCAAGACTCGACGAAGCGATGCGCCACGCGGTGCTGGGCGGTGGCAAGCGCCTGCGCCCATTGCTGGTCTATGCCGCCGGACGTGCCTGCAATGCCGATCAATCCCTGCTCGACGCCCCTGCGGCGGCAGTGGAATTGATCCACGCATTCTCACTGGTGCACGACGACCTGCCGGCGATGGACGATGATTCACTCCGGCGCGGCCAGCCCACGGTACATGTCGCGTTCGACGAAGCCACGGCCATCCTCGCTGGCGATGCGTTGCAGTCACTCGCCTTTTCGGTGCTGGCCAACGCGCCATCCAGCGCCGAAGTGCGGGTTATGCTGGTGCGCGAATTGGCGCAGGCAACCGGCGCGCTGGGGATGTGCGGCGGCCAGGCAATGGACATGGCCGCGACCGGCGCGACGCTGTCACTGTCAGGCCTGGAACAACTGCACACGATGAAGACCGGCGCGCTTATCCGCGCTGCGGTGCGGATGGGCGCGCTGACAGGCGGCGCCCCCGACCATGTACTCGCCCAGCTTGATACTTTTTCCGACGCGCTCGGCCTGGCGTTCCAGATTCGCGACGACATCCTGGACGTGGAAGGCGATGCCGGCCAGCTCGGCAAGACTGCGGGCAAGGATGCGGCACAAGGCAAGTCAACCTATCCGGGCCTGCTCGGGCTTTCCGCAGCGCGGCAACGACTGGCGGCGCTGCATGAAGCCATGCAACTGGCGCTGGTGCCGCTCGGCCCAAATGCCGATGCCCTCGGCATGCTGGCGCAATACGCGATAGTGCGGGCCAATTGACCCGCACTTTCGCTTGCTCCCCGGGATCGACCGGCTCGCGCCCGCGCTACTTGATCAGGCGGATTGCGAACGGATAGCGATAAGCCACGCCCTCGTTGGACTTGATCGCCGCGATGACGATGAAGACCAGCGCAGCAATACCGACGATCGCCATCAGCGGAAACGTCAGCAAGGCGCCGATGAACAGCGTAGCCACGGTCAATATCCACAGGGCCAGGAAGATCGCGGAAACAGTGATATTGAAGTTCAATGCTTCCTTGGCCTGGTCGTTGACGAAGGGCATGGTGTCCTTCTTGACCAGCCAGATGATCAGCGGACCAATGAACGATCCCCAACCACCGACGGCGCCCGTAAGCAAGCCGCCCAGCAGCGCAGACAAGTGCGCGAACATCGCCCACTGCCGTTCCTCGGCGCCCGGCGTGCCGGATGGCGGCGGTGGCGGTGTCATGTAATCGTTTGCTTCGGACATTTCACAGACTCCTTCAAGAGCGCACTGCGCGTGCGTGTGCGTGTGCTGAATTTCCGCTGCGCCCAGCCCCGTGTCAAGTCGCGCACCGGCCAGCGGCGAGTCGCCCGTGCAATCATGGCGTATCCGTCCGGTCAGGATTCACCAGCCACCATCATCTTCCCGACCAGCACGGAGCCGATGCTGACATGCGAGCGACGATCGATGTCAGCGCCAACTGCTTCAATTGCCTGGAACATGTCACGCAAGTTGCCGGCGATGGTGATTTCGTCCACCGCATGCTGGATTTCCCCGCCTTCGATCCAGAAACCGGCGGCGCCACGGGAGTAGTCGCCGGTGATGGTGTTGACGCCCTGCCCCATCAGTTCGGTCACCAGCAAGCCGGTTCCCATCTGCCGCATGATCGAATCCGAATCGATGGCGTTGCTCGCGACCTGCAGGTTGTGCACGCCACCGGCATTGGCGGTAGTGGCCAGGCCGAGCTTGCGCGCCGAATAACTGCCCAGCACGTAGCGGGCAAGCACGCCGTCGCGAACCAGGTCCTGGTGCCGCGTGGCGACGCCTTCGGAATCGAAGGACGCCGAGCGGAATCCGCGCGCAATGAACGGGTCTTCGATGATGGAGAACCAACCTGGAAACAATCGCGTGCCGACAGAATCGAGCAGGAAGCTCGCGCGACGGTACAAAGCGCCGCCGGAAACCGCGCCGAGCAGATGGCCGACCAGGCTGCGCGACATCTCGGGTGAAAACAGCACCGGGAAATCGCCGGTGCGAATGGGGCGGGGATCAAGTCGCGCAACCGTGCGTTCGGCGGCGCGGCGCCCCACCTGTGCCGGTGATTCGAGGTCATCGGCGGACAGGCCGGCGGTATACCAGTAATCGCGTTGCATGCCGTCATCGCGGCCGGCGATCAGCGAGCAACTGATCGAATGGCTGGTGCTGCGCTCAAAGCCGATGAAGCCGTGGCTGTTGGCATAGGTGGCAATGCTGGTACTGGTATTGACCGCCGAGCCATCCGAGTTGCTGATACGCGGGTCGGTCTCGCGGCCGCGGGCCTCGGCGGCGATGGCCAAGGCAATGGCGCGCTCGGCATCGATGTCCCAGGGATGCCACTGGTCGAACTGGGCGATTTCGCGGGCCATCAGCCCGGCATCGGCCAGACCCGCTGCGCTGTCAGCCTCGGTGAATTTTGCAATCGCGCAGGCTTGCTCCACCGTCGCCAGCAGGCTGGCCGGTTGCAAGTCGGCGGTGCTGGCGCTGGCCTTGCGCTGGCCAAAATAGACGGTCAGCGACACGCCCCTGTCGCGCGTTCGCTCGACAGTTTCCACCTCGCCCATGCGCACGTTGACTGCCAGCCCGCTGTCTTCGCTGATCGACACTTCGGCCTGGCTGGCGCCGCGCGCGGCGGCGAGCTCGAGTACCTGGGTGGCTAGTCCGGCCAGCCGATCGCTGTCGCTGGCGTCTTCGAGGCGATCAATTGATTTGGTGATGTCGGTGGTCATGCCCATACTATGCGTGTTTCCCGGGGATTGATGAACGATGGCGCGTGGTGTTGACGAAGATTCAGGCGATTTTCTCGGCCCGAGCAAAGGCGATATGCGTCGCGAAGCGCTGGCCGTGCTCGAGCTTGCCCACCGACTGGTGGACCAACCGGCCGCGCGGCTCGCGCAGATTCCGATGGGCGACGACCTGCTGGCCATTGCCATCGCGGCGCAACGTATCACCGCGCAAATCGCGCGCAAGCGGCAGGTCGGTTTCCTGGCCAAGAAGCTTCGCCGCGAGAGTGACGAGACTCTTGATGCGATCCGCGCCGCGATGGAGCACGACAAGGCCGATTCCCGTCGCGAAACCGCTGCCCTGCATCGCATCGAGGCGCTTCGCGACCAACTTGTCGCCGAAGGCGACAGCGCGCTTGCCGACCTGCTCGCCGAATACCCACAGGCCAACCGGCAACATCTTCGCCAACTGGCGCGCAATGCCCGCGAAGAAAAACTGCAAAACAAGCCGCCGCATGCCTATCGCGAGTTGTTTCGCGAACTGCGCGAACTGATGCAGGGCGAAGGCGACGCCCAGGATTGACCGCACGGCGGATACTCAGGCACGCGTGCCGCCAACCGTCATTGCATCGATCTTCAGCGATGGCTGGCCCACGCCGACCGGCAGGCTCTGGCCATCCTTGCCGCAGATGCCGACGCCCGCATCGAGCGCGAGGTCGTTGCCGATCATGCTGACCCGATTCATCGTCTCCGGCCCGTTGCCGATAAGCGTCGCGCCCTTCACCGGGCGGGTGATCCGGCCGTTTTCAATCAGGTAGGCCTCGCTGGCCGAGAACACGAACTTGCCGCTGGTGATGTCGACCTGGCCGCCGCCGAAGTTGGTCGCGTACAGCCCGCGCTTGATCGAGCCGATGATCTCTTCCTTGGTCTTGTCGCCGTTGAGCA
>JBBRXD010000106.1:0-7377 GCA_038248775.1 Lysobacterales bacterium
AGCATGATCGGCTTGTCGTAGGCCCGGACCAGGCCCGCCTGTCCGGTGGGTAGTTCGAAGCTGCGGAAATAGCCGGCCAGGTTGGGCCTGCCGAACTCGTTGTTGAATGCGGCGCCGCCAAGTGGACCGTCGATCATGATCTCGAAGGCGGAGGCCATGCGCGGGTTTAGCTCGCGCGACTGCTCCCACGGCTGCGGCAGCGTCGGGATGCGCAGATGCGATACCGAAAAACCGGTAAGGCCGACCTTGGGCTTGCCGCCCCGTCCAGTCGCGCCCTCGTCGCGGATCTCGCCACCGGCACCCGTGCTTGCACCCGGAAACGGGGAGATCGCGGTCGGGTGGTTATGCGTTTCGACCTTGATGCAGAACGCGCTGTCGCGCAGCGGCTCGTGATGGTATTCGCCTGTCGCCGCATCGGAGCGAAAGCGCCGGCCCGGGAAACCTTCAACGACAGCCGCGTTGTCCTTGTAGGCGCTGAGCGTGAGCTGCGGTGCCTGGGCATGCGTGTTGCGGATCATGCCGAACAGCGAGTGCGGCATGTCCTCGCCATCGATGCTGTAACGCGCATTGAAAATCTTGTGCCGGCAATGTTCCGAGTTGGCCTGCGCGAACATCATCAGTTCGGCATCGGAAGGATCGCGGCCCAGCGCGCCATAGCGTTCGACCAGGTACGCCAGTTCGTCGTCCGACAGGGCCAGCCCGAGGCGAACATTCGCCGCGCCCAATTCGCCGAGCGGAATGCGTTCGAGGTTTCCCGGGGGCATTTCTTCGAACAAGGCAGCGGCCTCGCTGCGACTGGACAGCAGCGACTGCGTCATCGGGTCGAACAATTCGTGCGCCAACCGGGCCCAGCGCGGATCGTCGTCGCCGGGTAGACCGGACAGGTCCAGGCGCAGGCCGCGTTCGACGCGCTTGATGCCGTGGCCAGCGCCTTGCAGGATTTCGGTGGCCTTGCTCGCCCAGGGCGAAACAGTGCCCAGGCGTGGCGTGACGAACCGGCTTTGCGATCCGGCGGAGGCCGTCGCTTGCGCGGGACAGCCTTCCAGGATGCGACCCAAGGCATCGAGGTCCGGCGACGAACCGGATTCGGTCTGCAGGAAATAGACATGCCAGGCGCCGGTGACACGAAGGTCGGGAACGATCTGGCGAAGGCGGGCTTGAAGACGGTCGCACCGGAAGGGCGACAGGGCCGGCAGGCCCTCGAGGACGATCATGTCCGCGGTTATCCGTGGAAAACGAGTCGCCTATTCTAGACGAAAGGCCCGCCTGGCATCGCCGGCGGGCCTTGGTTGGACCGAATTACTTGGCGGCAACGGCGCGGGCGGCGGCGCGGTCGAGGCGGGCCAGCATCTCGTCGGGGGGCAGGTAGCCGCCCAGCTGGGTGCCGTCAGGTCCGTAAATGGCCGGGGTGCCGTCCACGCCGATGCGGCGACCCAACTCGTAATCCTGGTTGATCGGGTTCGAACAGGTCTTCTTGGCGACCGGGCGATCGTTCTTGGCATCGGTCAGCGCCTTGCGGCGATCCGGCGCGCACCAGACGTTGATGGCCTTGGTGAAGGACTCGGTATTCGGGCCCGAGCGGGGGAAGAACAGGTATTCCACCGAGATGCCGGCCTTGTTGTAATCGGCCATCTGGTTGTGCATCTTGCGGCAGTAACCGCAGTCGATGTCGGTGAAGACGGTCAGCCGGTACTTGGGCTTGGCCGGCGAGAAGATGATGCGGCGCTCGCGCGGCACGGCGTCGAGGATGCCGCGGCGCAGGGCACCTTCGCTGGCAGCAGTCAGGTTGTCGCGGGAGGCGAGCTCGATCAACGAGCCTTGGATGATGTATTTGCCGTCGGCGCGCGCGTAAATGACCTTGCCGCCGATCGCGACTTCACGGTAACCGGGGATCGGTGATGGCTTGATGCTGTCGATGGTGGCGCCCGGCACCGCCTTAAGGATGGCCGCCTTGAGCACGGCATCGCCTTGTGCCACGGGCGCACCCGGCTTGGGCTGGGCCATGGCGACCACGGCGGCAAGCCCGAGGGCGGCGGCTACGGAAAAGGCGATCTTGCGATTCATTCAGCGTCCTTGGTGCAGGTTGGTAATTCCGACCCCAAGGGTGCCGGATAAGTTCACGCATTCTGCCAGAACGGCCTCCTGGCCACTCGCCGTTCGTCCCGGGAATGGGGCCATGCGCCGGCTTGGCCGGGGCTGTCCGCCCCGTGTTGCCGGCCCCGATGCCCTCTGCCATGCTCGGTCGGGCCGAAGGATTCGGCTCATGATGGAGGCGCTGCGTATGACCCGGACCTTGTTGCTGCTGCTGGCCACCTGCCTGGCCGCGGCCTATTCGCGACCCGCCCCTGCCGTTGTCGTGGAAGCGCCTTCCGCTTCCACGACGGTGACCCAGCCCGCCATCGACTATTTCGACAACAGCGGCAGGGATGATGTGCTGGCCGGCGGCGAGAAGATGATCCAGATCGACACGCCGAAGGGGAAATTCCGCGTCTGGACCAAGCGCACCGGCAACAACCCCACCATCAAGGTCCTGCTGCTGCATGGCGGACCGGGCGGCAATCACCAGGCCTTCGCCGCGTTCGACAGCTATTTCCCGGGCGCCGGCATCGAGTACTACTTCTACGACCAGCTCGGCTCGACTTACAGCGACCAGCCACATGAGGATTCGTTGTGGGAAACCGATCGCTTCGTTGATGAACTCGAACAGGTGCGCCAGGCACTCAAGCTCGGTCCCGACAACTTTTACCTGCTTGGACATTCGTGGGGCGGCATCCTTGCCATCGAATACGCGCTGAAGTATCCCGGCCAGCTGAAGGGCCTGGTCATATCGAACATGATGTCCAGCATCCCGGCCTACAACACCTATGCCAAGGATGTCCTGATGCCGCAGATGAACCCGGCGGTGCTGGCCGAGATACAGGCCATGGAATCGCGCAAGGATTACGCCAATCCGCGCTATGAAGAACTGCTGATGTCCAACTTCTACACCGAACACGTGCTGCGTATGCCGCTGGAGCAATGGCCGGCGCCGGTGGTGCGGGCGTTTTCCGGCATCAACAAGGAAATCTACATCCCCATGCAGGGCCCCAGCGAGATGGCCGCCAGCGGCAAGCTGGAAAACTGGGATCGCAGCGCCGACCTGAAGAAAATAACAGTGCCGACGCTGGTAATCGGCGCGCAGCACGACACCATGGACCCCAGGCACATGGAATGGATGGCCGGGCAGTTTCCGGGCGGACGCTACCTGTATTGCCCGAATGGCAGCCACATGGCCCTTTACGATGACCAGCAGACCTACATGGCAGGCCTGATCGATTTCCTCAAGGATGTGGACGGTGGCAACTTCCCGTAAGACACGTGCAGCGGGTTGGCGTGGTGCGTTATTCGCCTACGAACGCCGCCACCATGCCATGCTTCCGTGGCCCGCGTTCCGCCGGCGCATGATAGTCAATATCGCGCTCGGCGGCGGCATCATTTTGGGCTCGCTGGCAGTTGGCATGACCGGTTATTCCTGGTTCGAGGGATTCGGATTCGTGCAGAGTTTCCTGAATACCTCGATGATTCTGTCCGGAATGGGCCCGGTTGACGAACTGGCCAGCAATGGCGGCAAGATCTTCGCCGGTTTTTACGCCCTGTATTCCGGCTTGACCGTACTGGCTGTCGCTGCCCTGGTATTTGCGCCGCTGGTCCACCGCCTGTTGCACCACTTCCATGCCGCAGACGACGGCGACGATAGCGACGGTAGCGACGACCGCACCGCTCCGACGGCTACCCATTCCAAAACCCGAACTTCGCCCAGGAAACACCGATGAACCAGACCGCCGAATTCAAGCCCGATCCCTTGTGGCGCCGACTGTGGAACCGACCCGGCGTGCGCGGCATGTTGTTGATGCTGTTCCGACTGCTGGTCTTCATCGCGCTTGCCGCAGGCCTGGGCTTCGCGATGCGCTACCTGATTCCGTTGCCGCGCCTGACGCCCGCGCAATCCCTCTCGCTGGGTGGATGGGAGCTTTGGCTTCGCGCGATCCGGTCGCTGCTGCCGACGGTATTGGCCTACTGGTTGCTGGTGCGTTTCGTGGAACGCCGGAAGGTGAGCGAACTGGCGCCGAACAAGTTCCTGACCCATTCCGCCGTCGGCTGGCTGGTTGGCATGGGCATCATGCTGGTTGCCACTGGCGCGATGGCCGCGGCCGGCGCGTACCGGATCGACGGATTTAACGCGGACGCGAATCTGCTGGGGCCGCTGGTGGTACTGGGATTGCTTCCGGGCATCACCGAAGAAATCGTGGCGCGCGGCATTCTGTTCCGCGTCGTTGAAGAGGGCGTGGGTAGTTGGGCCGCCCTTGTCTTCTCTGCCCTGCTGTTCGGCTTCGGTCACGCCGCCAATCCCAATGCAACGATCTGGAGTTCGGTCGCCATCGCGATCGAAGCCGGGTTGCTGCTGGGCATGGCTTACGCGTGGACCCGATCACTTTGGTTCTGCATGGGCCTGCATGCGGCCTGGAATTTCACCCAAGGTCCACTGCTTGGCATTCCGGTATCAGGATTCGACGTCAAGGGCTTGCTGATTTCGCGTACCCAGGGGCCTGAATTGATCAGCGGCGGTGAATTCGGCGCCGAGGCCTCGATACTAACGCTGCTGGTCTGCGTGTCTTTGGGCTTGTTCTTCGCCAAGAAGGCCATCGCCACCGGCAATATCCTCAAGCCATCCTGGCGACGCCCGCTTCAGTAGCCGGCGAACCGGTTTAGGTTGTTGCTTCGGTTCCGCCCGGCCACTGTGGCCCTACCCCCTCCGTTCCGGACCACCGATGACAGAACTGCACCACGACTGGCGTCTCGAGATCTGGAACGCGCTGACCCACGGCTTCGGCTTCCTGCTCAGCCTGACGGCCAGCGCCGTGCTGGTCACGCTGGTGGCGGTTCGCGGCGATGGCTGGCAGTTGGCAGGCACGCTGGTGTTCTGCATCGCGCTGGTGACGGTCTACACCTCGTCAACGCTATACCACTCCATTCCGCATGCCGTGACCAAGTCGCGCATGAAGATCTTCGACCACTGCGCTATTTTTGTATTGATTTCGGGGACGTACACGCCATTCACCCTGATCGCGTTGCGCGACCATGGCGGCTGGTGGTTGTTCGCCGCGGCATGGACACTGGCCGTGTCGGGCATCATCTTCAAGCTGTTCTATACCGGACGTTTCAAGGGTGTATCCACGTTGGTCTACATCGGCATGGGCTGGATGGCGGTGGTGGCGATCAAGCCCTTCCTGGCAGTGGTGCCGTTACAGCAGCTGCTGTGGTTGCTGGCCGGCGGCTTGGCCTACACCCTGGGCACGCTGTTCTACATGAGCAAGCGCGACCATGCGCATGCCATCTGGCATAGCTTCGTGCTGCTGGGCAGCGCCTGCCACTTCGTGGCCGTGGCGATGCAGGTGCTGGGCCCGTCGATCGTGCCGACGATCTGAAACTCAGTTCGAGGCGTCCTGCCAGCTGGGTTGTTCGGTGTCGTAATACTCGAAGATCAGATGGATGCGGTCGGTGTCGCCGCCGTTGTTTACCGAATGCACGCCCAGGTTGTTCACTTCAACCGCCTGGCCGAGCTTGAAATGGTACGTAGTAGGCGAGACGTAAAAGCCCACGCGTTCATTGGTCTGGATCGGCACGTGGATCTTGTGCGGCCAGGTGGCCGAAGGCATGTTGTCGCGGTGCGGCTGGATGACGCCGCCCGGCGCCATTCGCGCCAGCATGATCCGCGGAAAGCTGCCGTGCGTGTAACCGTAGGGCGCGGTGGCCTGGCGCAGCACCGGCTCCAGCCGGTCGCGCCACTCCGGCCATAGCGGACGATCGTAGGCTTCGCGCCAATCCTTCATGTCCTTGATGAAGCGGAAGACGATATGGCGAGTCTTGTCGAGTGTCTCGAAGCGATTGGGCTTGGACGCATTCTCCATGTCCCATACCGATTCCGGGATGCGGAGGATGTCGTCAACCAGGCTGCCCAGTTCGATCTGGCCCAGTTGCTTGACGGAGGTGGTCTTGCGCGGATTGGGGTACATGTCATTGGAATCCGTAGTTGAACAATTCCAGGTCGCGGCGGTACAGGTCCGACACCCAGCCGACCAGGTCGCGGTCGTAATACTCCTGCCAGGGCCGGTGTTTCGATGAATTCACGCGTTCCAGCTGCGTGGATTCGATGCCCAACTTCGTGCAGATCTCGTCGTAACTGGCTTGCATGGTTTCGTTGCGGCCGACGATGTCAAGCTCCAGCTTGCCTTCGGCGTCGGTAACCATGGCGTTCTGCGGCTGGTACAGCAGGTGGTCGACCGGCTTGAGTTCGCGGACCACGTACTTCATGTAGCGCGTGGGCTCGGTCTCGAAAATATTGCCTCCGCGGCTCATGAAGGCGCAATAGGACACGAAGCGGTCGAACGGATTGCGCACGAATGCAAACTTCCTGTATTCACTGAACATCTTGTCGCCGAGCACCGGGCGGATCTGGCGGGTGCTGATGTGGCCGTGCTGGATATCGCGAAACTCGGGGAAAGGAAAGCGCTTGTTCACGAACAGCAACACCTGCTCGAGGTCCTGTTCGCCCATCTGCTGGCGCAGCGCCCGCCGCACCGAATGGGTACCGGTCTTGGGGATGGCGAAGAAAATATAACGGTGCTTGTGCGAGATGATCATGGCGGGCAGCGCGAAAAGACCCGCCCATGATAATGCAAGGGCACGCGCCGCCGGCGTGGTGGGGGTTTCAGCTCGATATGTACTGCTGCAGGTAGCTGATTTCCTGCTTCTGGTCCTCGATGACTTCCTTTACCAGGTCGCCGATGGAGACGATGCCGAGCAGACGACCACCCTCGAGCACGGGCAAGTGGCGGATATGCCGTTCGGTCATGATGGCCATGCAGTCGCTGACCGACTCCGACGGCCCAACGCAGACCACGGGCGAGCTCATGATGGTGGCTACGGACGTGTCACTCGACGAGCGACCCTGCAACGCGACCTTGCGGGCGTAATCGCGTTCGCTGGCGATACCGGTCAGCTCGTCGCCGCGCATCACCAGGACTGCGCCGATGTGGTGCTCGGCCATCAGGCGGACAGCCTCCAGCACGGGCTGGTCTTCGGCAATCGTCACGATCCGAGTGCCTTTGCTTTCCAGGATCTGGCTTACGTTGCGCATGTCCTGCTCCTTGCCAACGTGGTGGGACCATCTTAGCCCTGTTGCGTGCGCCTGGCATCGGTTGCGCCTTCACCTCGGCCAGGCTGCCAGTCCTGCACCAGGTACAGCGGCCTTTGCTTGGCTTCCAGGTACATGCGGCCCAGGTACTCGCCGATCACGCCCAGGGCCATCAGTTGCACGCCACCGAGGAAAAGCACCAC
>JBBRXD010000107.1:0-7337 GCA_038248775.1 Lysobacterales bacterium
CTTTTTCATGGTGGTTCCTGGAAGCGGAAGTTTCCGCGAAGCCAGCATGACTGACGATGATTAATCGCGATTAAGTGGAAGCGGCGCAAACCTGCCGCTGGATAAATGGCCTCAGCGTGCTTGCAGCCAGCCTGGCAGCAGGCTGTGCGGATCGATGCAGGTGTCGGGATCGAAGGCAACGCCGGACTTGGCCAGCAACGCCTGCAGCTGACCGCTCTTGAAGGCATCCAGGGTATCGGTGCAACCGCCGATGTGTTCGCCGATGAATACCTGGGGAATGGTGGGGCTTCCGATACGCTGGCGGAGTACCGCGCGAATTTGTCCGCAGCGGTCGCCGGCCTGGTAGGCGGTCGAGTCGAGGTCTATGGATCGGAAGGGAATGGACGCCTGCGCGAACAGTTTGCGCAGCGACCAGCAGAACTCGCACCACTCACGGGCGAAAAGCACGACCGGCTGGTTGGCATCAGCCACGACCTGCGTGACGAAGTCTTCCACATCTGCCTGGTCCGATGCCGGCGCAGGTGCCGGGGCAGCTGCAGTTGTAGTCGGCGTCGGCGTCGTATCGAACCGCGCGCTGGGCATCGAGCGCGATATCTCCAGTTCTGAATCGGTCATGTCGGCATTGGCTTCGTTGTCGAATTGCCGGCACAGGAACCGGCCGTGCGCGTCGGCCAATTCCGCCGCCTTGGCCAGCATGCCGGTGCCGCGCAGCGCGGCCGGCGTCAGCACCACTTTCGCGCCGAGGAATCGCATCAGCTTACGCCGCTCGATGCTGAAGTTTTCCGCCATTGGTCGCCAGGATGCTGTCGAACCTGCCTTGCATGGCTGAGACTGCCTGCGACCAGTATGCCCGAAGGCTTGTGCCACCCTTCGGCGTTACTGTCTGCGCACCACCGTGGGCTGTGAACCCGATTGGATTAGAGTAGGGCAGCCCAATCACCGGGGCCCGGTCGCCCAAACAGTCGGAGTTCCACGATGAAACAACGCCTCGTTCGCCTCGCACTTGCCTTCGCATCCTGCCTGCCTTTGATGGCGCTGGCTGCGCCCGCCACCCTGCGCGTGGACATCCAGCATGGCGGCGATATCAAGACCGAGCATTACGCGCTGGAGCGCGTGCTGGTCGAAGCCTTGCCCTGGGCCGGCAACCCGGCGCGGCCACTGGACGACAGTGACCGCGGCGCAAACTTTTTCGAGGTGATCGATTCCGAATCCGGGAAGGTCTTGTACTCGCGCGGCTACAGCACGATTTTTGCCGAATGGCGCACTACCGATGACGCCAAGGCCATGCAGCGCAGCTTCCAGGAATCGCTACGCTTCCCGATGCCGGACAAGCCTGTGCAGTTGCGTATTTCCACCCGTGATGCGGCCAACAAGTTCGTGCCGGTGTGGTCGCTCGCCGTCGATCCCAATGCGCTTGACGTCGAGCGCGTGCAATGGCCTGCGCCCGCCAAGCCAATTCCCATCCATAGCAGCGGCAATCCCGCCAACAAGGTGGACCTGCTGATACTGGGCGATGGCTATGCTGCCGAAGACCTGGCCAAGTTCGAGGCCGATGCCCGCAAGCTCAGCGCTTATCTTTTTTCGGTATCGCCGTTCAAGGAACGCGAAGGCGATTTCAACGTCTGGGCCTTGACGGTGCCGGTGCCGGTATCGGGCGCCAACCGGCCTTCGCTAGATATCCATCGTGCCAGCGCCACCGGCCTGCGCTACGACATCTTCGGCAGCGAGCGCTATGCGTTGACGCTGGACAACCGCGCCTTCCGCGACCTGGCGCAGTACGCGCCCTACGACGTGGTGGAAATCGTCTTCAACGGCAAGACCTATGGCGGTGGCGGCATCTTCGGCCAGTTCAGCACGGCCGCGGCCGACAACGACTGGACCAACTATCTGTTCGTGCATGAGTTCGGCCATCACTTCGCGGCGCTGGCCGATGAGTACTACACATCGCCTACGGCATACGCGCCATCCGATTCGATGCGCATCGAACCCTGGGAACCGAACGTAACGGCCTTGCTCGACCCTGCCGCATTGAAGTGGAAGGGACTGATGAGCCCGGCGACACCGGTGCCCACGCCGTGGCCAAAGGCCGAGTTCGAGGCCTACCAGCGCGACAGCCAGGCGCGCCGGGTGAAGCTGCGCCAGGACCGTCGTCCGGAATCGGAAATGAGCGCCTTGTTCACCGCCGAACAGGCGTACACGGATGGCTTGTTCGCCAAGCATCCGCAACACGCAGCGATTGGCGCCTTCGAAGGCGCGATGTATGAGTCCAGCGGCTATTACCGCCCGCAGATGCAGTGCCTGATGTTCAGCCGCAGCGATGAGTTCTGTCGCGTGTGCCACGACGCGATCGAGGACATCATCGACCTGTACAGCAAATCACCCTGAATCTAGCGCGCCTTCCACGGCTGCAAAACCAGCAGCACGCCGCCGATGATCAGCAGCGCGCCGAAGATGCGCAGCATGTCCACCGGCTTGGGCGCCTGCAGCACACCGAAATGATCCAGCGCGAGTGATGCAGCCATCTGGCCCAGCACCACCACCGCCACCAGTGACGAGGCACCAATCCGTGGAATGGCCAGCGTGGCCACCACAACGAAAGCTGCGCCGAACAGTCCGCCCAACCAGATCCAGGCCGGCAAGCGCGCCACGGTATCGAGGCTGGGCAGCGCCTGCCGGGTCACCAGCAAAACCAGCGCAAGCGCAATCGAGCCGACCAGGAACGAGCAGGTCGAGGCGAACAAGCCGCCCGTGGTGCCATGGCCAAGCCGCGCATTGATCAGGGCTTGCAGCGGAAGCAAGGCGCCAGCCATCAGGGCGAGCGCGGCGTATGTCCAGTTCATTGCTGTCCTTTTATCCAGGCCATGGTTGAAGCTTAAGATAAAGGGCGCACTGGCTACGTGCTAGAGCTATCGCGGCCAAGGCCGCTCCCACTAGACTTCGGTTGTCGAACAGGAGCGTCCATGGCATCCGACGAAATCAATCCGGGCTGGTACCTGCACAGCCAGGGCCGACGCTTCGGCCCACTGTCGGAAGACGAGATGCGCGGATACTTCCGTGCCGGCATGGTGCGCATGGGCGACATGATCAGCATCCCCGGCCAGGCGGTGATGCAACCGGCGGCGGATGTCGCCCAACAGATGCACGAGGCGCCGCCGAAGCCGGCACCGGCCAGCGCAATGCCCATTGCGCCCACCATCATCATCACCAGCGGCGCGCCCCCGGAAGTTGTCGCACCGAACCTCGGCGCTGGAACACCGGGCGCGCCAGCATTTCCGATGTTTGATTTCCCGCCCTCCCTGCCGCCGCCACGCAGCAACTGGCTGGTGCCCCTGGTCGGCCTGGTGGTGTTGGTCGGGTTGATGTTCGGCGGGCTGATGTTCCTCCGGAAGTTCCAGGGGGCGCCTCCTGCACAGTCGCAAGTCGCCGAGGAAGCAGCTGCGGGTTCGGGTGCGCTGGCGGTGATGCCGGGCAGCCCGCCGGCCGGCAGGGACGAAGGGCTTCCATCGGACCCCTATGCATCGCAGGCCGCCGGGGACGCTGACAGCCGCGCGTGGTTCGACAAGGCGGATTCGCTAATGCGCGAAGGCGATTGGCCGGGCCTGGCGATGGTGGCGCAGCAGTGGACCGAAGCGGAGCCGCAACGGAACGAACCCTGGTTGTTCCTGGGTTCGGCCCACGCGCGACTGGGCAGGAATGCCGAAGCCATTGCTGCGCTTGACCCGGTGCTCAAGCGCAACCCAACCCATGTGGTGGCGCGCACCATGCTTGCCGACGTCTACCTGCAGGATGGACAGAACCAGAACGCGGTGCTCATCCTGCGGGACCTGCTGCGCGCCGACCCGAACAACTCGCGGATGTGGAATAACCTGGGTAACGCATTGATCGCGATGAACCAGTACGACGAGTCCGTGAATGCGCTGGAGACCGCGGTGCGCGTTGATCCGAAAAACGGGCAGGCGTGGGCGAACCTTGGCCGGGTTTACCAGAACGGCGGATACCCCGACCGTGCTGCCGCTGCCTTTGCCAATGCGGGCACGGCTCGCTGACCTTGCCGGCCAGGGTCTGGGGATGAACGAGGGCCAGTTTCATGAACCCCGCCTGTGACCGCTATCGGCTACTTGCGAAATACTTGTTTTCCATAACGGCCCTGTAACTGACAAGCCCGGGAGGCGGGGCTAAATTGCGCCCATCCCAGCCGAGTTGTCAGGGCGAAGTTGGGTTGACATGGTTGCCAGCCCCCGGATTCCTGGGGCTGGCTTTTTTTTTGTGGGAGCGGCCTGGGCCGCGATCTCTCAAAAATGCCAGCCATCCCGCCCCCCGCCTGGACCATAATCAGGTTTCCGCCAACCGCTGGCGGCCAGACCGACCAAGGTCCATTCCGGGAGATTGCCCCCCGCATGTCCACGCGACTCCGTTTGTCCCAGCTGCTGCTGGCCAGTCACATAGGCTTGGTGCTGCTCTTCGTCATCCTGCTGCTTGCCACGGGCATCGGCACCATCCGCTCGGCCGTGGTCGCGCAGGCGCGCGTGGAATCGGAGCGCGCCGTATTCGAGGCGCGCCGCCGGCTGCAGGAGTGGCAGCGCGAACTGATCGTCGGCGCCGACCTACTCGCCGAGCAGCCGACCCTGCGCTTCTACCTGCAGCGCGGGCAGTTGACCAAGGCGCGCACGCTGGTGCGGGAATTCCATGGCACCAGCGGCATTGAATACATCCGCATCCAGGCCGGCGGACGCACCATTGCCGAATACGGTTCGCCGCCGCCTCATTTCGGGGCCGGGCTCAGCTTTGACAACAAGCAGATGGCTTGGCGGGTGGTGCAACGCGAAATCCGCTCCATGCCTGGCTCGTCAGTGGTGGTTGCCGAACGGCTGGGCAGCCGTCTCGATACCTTGCCCGAAACAGAAACTGACCTGATCGCCCTCGACCTGCAGCCGCTGGTGCCCGTTGTCGTGGGCACGCCCGATGCCTGGAAGAACGCGCTGCGCCAGGTCACGCTGACCGGCGAACCGGAAACCTTCGAACGCATTGGCGGCAGCGCGGTAACGCGCATCGCCAACATCCGCGGTGAACAAGGGCGGCCTGGCGCCTTGCTGAGCGCACGCGTTGCGCCCGACTGGGTGCGCAAGCGCATTCTCGAATGGTTCGGCGCGTTCGGCCTTACCAGCCTTGCCGCCAGCCTGCTGGCCTTGGTGCTGGCGGTGCTGGTGGCGGGCCGCATCGCCAAGCCCTTTGACCAATTGGCACGCGATGCCGAGCGTCTGGGCCGGGGCGACCTGGAAACGCCAGTGCCCGCGCCCGTGACGTTCCTGGCCGAGCCCATTGCATTGGCCTCCAGCCTCGAGCAGATGCGGCAGCGCGTCGCCACGCTGACCGCCACCGAGCGTGCCCAGCGCGAAGAACTCGATGCCGTGCTTGATGGCGTTGACGAGGGCATCGTCGGCGTGGATGCCGGGCACGACATCCACTACGCCAACCGGCAATTCCTGGCATTGCTCGGACGCACGCGCGAGGATGTGATCGGGCAACGACCCGAGGCCTTGCTGATCCCGGTGCTGCCAGCGCTTGAGGATTCGATTCCACCGGCAGTGGGCGTGCCGACGCTGGAGCGCTGCGTGGCGGCCGATTCCCGGCGTCCACTGACCGTGCGCCGGCTGGCCGCCAGCGATGACCGCCAGGTGCTGGTGGTGCGCGAGGAAAACGCCATCGAGGCAGCGCGCGCGATGCGCGACCACATCCTGGCAAACCTGTCGCATGAATTCCAGACGCCGTTGTCGGCTCAGATCGCATCAATTGAATTGCTGCGAGACCACCTGAGCACGAGCGCCGATCCGATCGCGATCGGATTGGCCGATGCCCAATACCGCGGATCGATGCGGCTCTCGCAACTGGTGGACAACCTGCTCGACAGCGTGCGCATAGAGAGCGGCGAGATGCGCCTGCGCCGGCAACCGCTGGACCTGGCGGAGGTGGTGGCTGAGGCGATCGAACTGATGAAACCTTTGACCGATCAACGCGACCAGCGCGTGGTTGCTGAACTGTCTGAAGGGACGATGTTGGTCGGCGACTCACCGCGATTGTTCTCGGTGATGGTCAACCTGCTGGCCAATGCCAACAAGTTCGCGCCCGACCAGACCAGCATCTGGGTGAAGATGGAATGGTCGCCGGACAATGTCACCGTGTGGGTCGAAGACGAAGGGCCGGGCCTGTCGTCGCTGGGCGGCACGGAAGACTTGTTCGCGCCCTTCCGGCGGTCGCCGCATGAAGAGCCGAGCCAGCGTGGCTCAGGCCTGGGCCTGGCGATCGTGCATGCCATCGTTACCGCGCACGGCGGTGAAGTCAGAGTGGCGCGGCCGATGCATCGCGAAGGCGCGCGCATCGGCATCGTGCTGCCCCTGGAGGCAAACGCATGAGGATCCTGATTGTCGATGACGATGTCGAACTGGTTGGCCTGCTGCGCTTCGCACTGACCAGCGGCGGCTACGACGTGGTAACCGCCTTCGATGGCCAACAGGCCTTGCGACGGATTAACGAGGAGATGCCCGACCTGGTGATACTGGACGTGAACCTGCCGCTGCTCGATGGCTTCCAGGTGCTCGACCAGTTGCGCAAGATCAGCCAGGTGCCGGTGATGATGCTGACGGTTCGCGACGCGGAAGAAGATGAAGTTCGCGGCCTGGACCTTGGCGCCGACGACTACCTCACCAAGCCGTTCAGCCCGCGCGCCCTGCTGGCCCGCGTGCGATCGCTGTTGCGTCGCGGGACGGAGACGGTGGAAGACCCGGTCTTGGCCTGGGGCCCCCTGTCCATCGACATTGAACGAAGTGAAGCGGTGGTGGCGGGCAACGATCCATTTCGATTGTCATTGCTGGAATTACGTTTGCTGCGGCTGTTGCTGAGCCATCGCGGGCGTCCGGTGGATGCCGACGCCTTGATCCAGTTCGTGTGGGCGGACCGCGAAGCGGCCGACCGCGAATCACTCAAGCAGGTAGTGCACCGCCTGCGCCGCAAGATAGCCAGTGCGGGCGGCGCGTCGACCTGGATCGAGTATGTGCCGAACGTGGGTTACGCCTTTGCTGCGCTGGCGCCCGGTTGATTTCCCCGGACGTCAACCAACCGGCCGCCGCGGCGTTACTGTCAGCAAGCCCACAGCTCCAAGGATTCATGATGAAGAAGATGATCGTACTCACCGTCGGCCTGTTGGCCGCATCCATCGCTGTCGCCCAGCAGGCAGGTCCGCGCAAGGGCGAGGGCCGCAACCCCGAGGCCCGGGCCGCTGCCTTCGCCACCAGCGACACCAATCGCGACGGCCGCTTGAGCCTCGCCGAGTTCCAGACAGC
>JBBRXD010000108.1:0-7331 GCA_038248775.1 Lysobacterales bacterium
ACGTCGAACTGCTTGCCGACTTCTTCCAGCGTGTGGTCGGTATTCATGTCGATGCCAAAACGCATGCGCAGCACTTTCGCTTCGCGCGGGGTCAGGCCGGCGAGTACGTCGCTGACAGTTTCACGCAAGCCAATATTGGTCGCCGTTTCGATCGGCGACTCGACATTGGTGTCCTCGATGAAATCGCCCAGATGCGAATCTTCATCATCGCCAATCGGGGTCTCCATCGAAATGGGTTCCTTGGCAATCTTGAGCACCTTGCGGATCTTGTCTTCCGGCATCTCCATCTTCTTGGCGAGTTCTTCAGGCGTGGGTTCACGACCCATTTCCTGCAGCATCTGCCGCGAGATGCGGTTCAACTTGTTGATCGTCTCGATCATGTGCACCGGGATGCGGATGGTGCGCGCCTGGTCGGCGATGGAACGGGTGATGGCCTGGCGGATCCACCAGGTGGCATAGGTCGAGAACTTGTAGCCGCGGCGGTATTCGAACTTGTCTACCGCCTTCATCAGGCCGATGTTGCCTTCCTGGATCAGGTCGAGGAACTGCAGGCCGCGGTTGGTGTATTTCTTGGCGATGGAAATGACCAGGCGCAGGTTGGCCTCGACCATTTCCTTCTTGGCCTTGCGCGCTTTCGCTTCGCCATAGGCCATGGCGCGGTTGATTTCCTTGATGTCCCCGAGCGACAGGAACAAGGCCTTCTCGATGCCGATCAGCTTTTCCTGCTCGGCAACGATCTCGTCCTTGAACTCGCGCACGCCTGACGACCACTTCTGCTTGCGGCGGATGACTTCGTCGGCCCATGTGATGTTGGTTTCATTGCCCGGCCAGGCGCGCAGGAAGTCCTTGCGCGGCATCTTGGCGTGGCGGGTGGCGATGTCGAGGATCTTGCGCTCGTGGTCCTTGATGGAATTGACCACTTCGCGCAGCTTGCGCAGGAACGAATCCATCTGCGCCAGCGGCAACTTCAGGCGCAGGAACTCGGCCGCCATTTCCTCGCGACCCTTCAGCGTCTTCTTGTCGGACGAGCCGTACTTGGCATGGGTCTTCTGGAACTTTCCGTAGAGGTTCTTCAGCACTTCCATGCGCCGCGCGACTTCAGCCGGATCCGGGCCGGTATCAACGACAGCGGTTTCCTCGCCGTCCTCGCCTTCAACCGCCTCGGCTTCGATCTCGATCGTTTCTTCGATGACGACTTCGGGAATTTCTTCGACCGGTGCGTCCAGGTCCAGGAAGCCGGTAACGACTTCGGACAGGCGCTTCTTGCCTTCGATGTGCTGGTCGTAGTCTTCAACCAACAGGTGTATCGACCATGGGAAACTTGCCAGCGAGGAATGGACCTGGTTCAGGCCCTCTTCGATGCGCTTGGCAATGGCAATTTCGCCTTCGCGGGTCAGCAGCTCGACCGTACCCATCTCGCGCATGTACATGCGCACCGGGTCGGTGGTGCGGCCGCCTTCGGTATCGAGCGCGGTCAGCGCGGCCGCGGCTTCTTCGGCGGCAACGGTGTCGTCGTCGGTGCGCGTGGGCGTGGCATCGGAGAGCAGCAGCGTTTCGGCATCCGGCGCAACTTCATGCACCTCGATGCCCATGCCGTTGATCATGCCGATGATGTCCTCGATCTGCTCCGGGTCGACGATGTCGTCGGGCAGGTGGTCGTTGACTTCGGCATAGGTCAGGTAGCCCTGTTCCAGGCCTTTGCTGATCAGCAGCTTGATTTCGTTCTGTTGCGCCGGGCGATCTGTGGCCATGGAGTCTGCCGAAGGAAAGAGGGGATCAAAGGAACCACATAGTATATAGGGCCGGGCACTTGGAATCCAAGTGACTGTTTGAAAAGGCTTTTATGCAGGAGTCAGCTGGAGAGCCAGAAGGTGACGGGGCCGTCATTGCACAGGCTGACCATCATATGGGCACCGAAGCGGCCGGATTCAACCGGGGAATGGCGCTGTTGGCAGACGGCCAGCAGCCGGTCGAACCACAGCCGCCCCTGTTCGGGGGTCGCTGCCGAAGTGAAGCTGGGCCGCATGCCCTTGTTGGTATCGGCCGCCAGGGTGAATTGGCTGACCAGCAGCAGCCCGCCGCCGGTATCGGCCACGGACAGGTTCATCTTGCCCAGCGCATCGCCGAACACGCGGTAGCCGAGCAGGCGCTCCGCCATGCGCTGGACCCGGGCCTCGTCGTCGCCGGGCTCGACCGCCACCAGCGCGAGCAAGCCGGGGCCGATGCGGCCGACGCAGTCGCCGTCCACATGCACGGCGGCTTCGGTAACGCGCTGGATGAGCGAGATCATGCGGACATGCTGCTGGGCGCAGGGTGGGCGAGTCAAACCCGGCCGCCGGCACTTAGACTAGGCCGATGAATCCCCTGCACCAACTGCTTGGGCGGGCGCTGTACGCGCTGGCCTGGATCGTCGGACGCCTGCCCCTGCCAACGCAACGTGCGCTAGGCGCGTGGGCCGGGCAGGTAATGCATCGGCTGGACCGGCGCGCGTCGCGCGTGGCCCGGCGCAACCTGGAGATCATCCAGCCGGAATGGACGCCGGAGCAACGCGAGGCGGAAGTCATCCGGATCCTGCGTGCGACAGGGAGCAATGCGCTGGAGACCCTCCGCATCTGGACCCGGCCGCGCGCCGACAACCTGGCATTGGTGCGCAGCGTACAAGGCGAATCCCTGCTGGCCGGTGCCCTTGCGCAAGGTCGTGGGCTGATCCTGGCGGCGCCGCATTTTGGCAACTGGGAACTGCTGATCGAATACATGGCGTCACGGGGACCGTTTTCGCTGGTCTATCGGGTACCGGAGAAGCGCTTCGGTGATGTCTTCCTGCGCTTGGCGCGCGGCGGAAAAAACGTCTTGCTGGTGCCGGCCGAGACCCATGCGATGCGCCCCTTGTTTCGCGCACTGAAGGCAGGCGAGACGGTCGGCATCACGCCCGACCAGCAACCCAAGCTGGGCGCCGGCGAATTCGCGCCTTTCTTCGGCCGCCAGTCACTGACCCTGAGCCTGATTCCGAAACTGGCCGCACGCAGTGGCGCGCCAGTAGTATTCGCCTACGCCGAACCGGTGGCCGGCGGCTTCGACATCCACATCGAGGCAGCGCTGGCTACAATCGCCAGCGACGACATCACCTTGGCCACCACCACGATGAACGCGCAGGTGGAAGCCATTGCCCGACGCGATCTTCGCCAGTACCAGTGGACCTACAAACGCTTCAGCAGACGTCCGCCGGGTTCCGGCGAAACAAACCCCTACCGCCCGGACTGTTACTGACATGAGCGAAACCACCCTGCCCGAGAACGTGGATCACTGGCAACCGCTGTCGGCGAACGCCGCCCAGGTATCGATGATCGGCGGCACCATCCAAGGCTTGGTAATGGGAGCAGTCGCGGCCGTGCTGATAACGTTTCCCGTGCGCATTGCCTGGCCGGTATTTTCATTCTTCGGCTGGGTGGCAGCGGTGGTCGGCGCGGTGCTGGCCTGCCTCATATTCGGTATCTGGCTCGGCTACCTACGCTGGAAGTTCACCTTCTGGAAGCTCGATGAGACCGGGCTGCACGTAAAGCGCGGCAAGCTGTGGCGCTCGGAGATCCTGGTGCCGCGCTCGCGCGTGCAGCACCTGGACATCGAGCGCGGCCCGATCGAGCGCCACTTCGGCCTGGCCACACTGATCGTGCATACCGCCGGCACCCGCCAGCATGCGTTGCGCCAAGCGGGCTTGCTCGACACCGATGCTGTGGGCTTGCGCGACGCGCTGGTGCCCGCCTCGGCGCGCAATGACGATGTCGTCTGATCCGACGGCCATTGCGGCCGACACCGGCGTCGAAAAGCGCCTGCACCCGCTGAGCTGGTTGTTCACGCTGATCGGGCAACTCAAGCAGTTTGCCATTCCCCTGCTGATCGTGCTGTTCACCGGCAAGAGCGACGATCGCGACCTGTACGGCCTGATCGGCGTTGGCGTGCTGATGGCGGTGTCGGTAGCGCAGTACTTCACCTATCGCTACCGCATTGATGCCGATGGCATCGTCATTCGCAGCGGCCTGTTGCAGCGGAGCGTCCGGCATATCCCGTTCGCACGCATCCAGAATGTAAACCTGCACCAGACCTTGCTGCACCGCTTCTTCAACGTGGCCGAGGTGCGCCTGGAATCAGCAGGGGCGGCGAAGCCTGAAGGCCAGATGCGCGTATTGCGCCTGGACGATGCGCATCGGCTGGAAAGCCAGATTCGCGCGCTGGGCGCGGCCCGCGACCTCAGCGCGCCCGAGGCCGAGCAGGAAACCCTGCTGGCCTTGCCGGTGGGCGAAGTCGTGCGCCTGGGCCTGATCAACAATCGCGGCATCGTGGTCATCGGCGGACTGTTCGCGGTGCTTGCCCAGTCAGGCGACAACCTCATCGGCCAGGTCTTCAAGGCCCTCGGTAAATGGTTCACCGGACAAGCCGATGCCTTGCACCTTTCCGTGCTGGCTGCGGCGATGGCCGCCGTGGTGCTGGTGCTCGCGGCGCTGGTGGCCTTGCGCGTGCTGTCGGTGGCGATTGCCTTGCTGCAATTCCACGGCTTCCGGCTGAGCGAAAGCGACGGTCGCCTCAGCGTGCAGCGCGGCCTGCTGTCGCGCATGCGCGGCAGCGTACCCAAGCATCGCATCCAGGCCTTCAATCTTTCCGAGGGCATGCTCCATCGCCTGTTTGGCCGCCGCAGCCTGCGCGTTGACACGGCGGCGATGGAAGCGCTGAACGAGCGCAGTTCGCTACGCGACCTCGCGCCGATCGCAACCCCCGAAGCGATGGACGCGCTGATCGATCGACTGCTGCCCGAACCGGCCTGGCCGGTAAGTAAATGGCAGCCACTGCATCCAAGCGCGTGGCGACGCAAATTCACCGTGCCTGCCTTGATCACGCTCGCAGCAACCTCGGCGCTGGTCGTGCTGAAGGGGCCGTTCGCTTTGGGGCTGCTGGCGCTGGTGCCGGTGTTGTACTGGCGCGCCATCGTCTGGGCCAAGCACGCTGCGTACTCGGTAGACAGCGGGCTGATCGCGTTCCGCAGCGGCTGGCTGGACCGCCATTGGCAGTTCGCCGAGGCGCGCAAGCTGCAGGCGCTTGAGTTGTTGCAGTCGCCATTCGACCGCCGCCATGGCATGGCCACGCTGCGCTTCGACACGGCGGGCAGCACCGTACTGGAAGGCGGCCTGCATATTCCCTACTTGCCCGAAGCCGAGGCGCGCCGCCTTTATGCGCAGCTGTCGCTGGGCCTGGCGACGCCGTGGCGAATGCTGCCTACTCGTTCCAGAACTGCGGCGTCAGCAACACCAGCACTGTAAAAACTTCCAGTCGGCCGAGAATCATCCCGAAGCTGCATACCCACACCGGAAAATCGCCCAGGTCCTGGAAGTGGACTGCCACGCCGCCCAGGCCCGGCCCCATGTTGTTGAGGCTTGATGCGACCGCGGTGAACGCGGTCAATGCGTCAACGCCAGCAGACGCCACCAGCAAGGTCATCACCACGAAGCTGAGCAGGTACAAGGCGGCGAAGCCGGCCACCGAAATCACCACGCTTTCGGAAACGCGCTTGCCGCCGACCTTCACCACGAACTGGCCCCGGGGATGGACCAGTTGCCGAATTTCGCGCAAGCCCTGGCGCACGATCATCTGCCAGCGCGCCACCTTCATGCCACCGGATGTCGAACCCGCGCAGCCGCCGATGAAACCGAGCAGGATCAGCATCAAGGGCGCGGCGCCGGGCCAATCCGAAAAGCCGGGACCGATGAAACCACTGGTGGTGAGGTTGTTGACCACCTGGAAAATGGCATGGCGCAGCGACTCGCCGAGCGAAAAACGCCCCGACGCCCAGAGCGTCGTCGCCACCAGCACACTGGCTATCGTCGCGATGTAGAAGAATGTCTTGAGCTCGGAATCGGCCTGGTAGTGCGAAATCGTCGCCCGGCGCCAGGCATACCAGTGCATGCCGAAATTGATGCCGCCGATCAGCATGAACACGATCGTCATCGATTCGAGCAAAGGGCTGTTCCAGAAGCCAAAACTGGCATCGTGCGTGGAAAAACCGCCGGTTGCCACCGTCGACATCGCGTGGCAGATCGCATCGAACGGCGTCATGCCGCCCATCCAGAACGCCAGCGCGCACACGACATTCAGGCCCAGGTACACCATCCACAAGGCACGCGCGGTTTCGGCTATACGCGGTGTCAGTTTGTTGTCGCGCTGCGGCCCGGTGGACTCGGCGCGAAACAACTGCATGCCGCCGATCTTCAGCATGGGCAGGATGGCCACCGCCAGGATGACGATACCCATGCCGCCCAGGAAGTGCAGTGACTGGCGGTAGAACAGCACGCTGCGCGGCAGCGCATCGAGCCCGGTGATGACGCTGGAGCCGGTGGTGGTCAAGCCGGACGTCGCTTCGAACACTGCGTCGGTGAAGCTGAGGTTGGGCGCAGTGAGCATGAACGGGATGGACGTCGCCAGGCTGGCCAGGATCCAGATCGATGCCGTGATCAGGAAGCCATCGCGCAGGCGGAGCTCGTAAACCGCGTTGCGAACCGGATACCAGAACACCAGTCCGGCCGCGCCAATCAGCAGGAAGCTGTCGAAAAAGGCGACCAGGCTGGGCTCGCCGAGGAAATAGGCGATCAGCATCGGCGGGACGGTGATCAGCGAGCTGAGCGCAATGATCGCGCCGAAGATCCGCTGCATCGCTTTTACGCGCGGACTCAAATCAGGCTCCTACCTGGAACAGCGCGTTCACCTGCGGCATCTGCCGCTTGTCGGACACGAACAGGATGACGTGGTCACCAGGTTCGATGACGATGTCGTGATGGGCAATCAGGAGTTTCTCGCCGCGCACGATGCCGCCGATGGTGGTGGCATCGGGCAGGTCGAGTTCTTCCAGCGACCGGCCGATGACCCGCGAGGTACGGCGGTCGCCGCGCACCACGGCCTCGATCGCTTCCGCCGCGCCGCGCCGCAATGAGTAGACCTGCGCCGGCGCACCTTCGCGGATGTGGGCGAGCAGCGCGCTCAGGGTGATCAGCTGCGGGCTGACCGCAATATCGATGCTGCCACCTTCCACCAGTTCGGCATACGACGGCCGGTTGATCAGCGCCAGCACCCGCGGACAACCCAGGCGCTTGGCCAGCATCGCCGACAGGATATTGGCCTCGTCGTCGTTGGTCACCGCCATGTACACATCGGTCTGGTCGATGTTTTCTTCGCGCAGCAGGTCTTCGTCGGCGCAGTCGCCGACCAGCACGATGGAGTTGAGCAGTTCTTCGGCGATGCTGCGCGCGCGTTCACGCGATCGCTCGAGCACCTTTACCGAATAGCGGTTC
>JBBRXD010000109.1:0-7196 GCA_038248775.1 Lysobacterales bacterium
CGCGCGGGTGGGCTGGGGGGGGGGGGGGGGGGGGCGGCCCTGGTTCTTTTTTGGTCCCCCCCTCCGCCCCGCCCCCCCCCCCCCCCCCAAAAACGCCCGCTCCCACAAAGGCCGCTCCCACATGGGTTATTGGATTGAGGTGATGCGCATCTCGATGGTTTCGCCATCGGGTTCTTTCTGCAGCATGCGAAGCGGGATGAAGTTGCGATCCTGTCCTAGCCACAGCGTTGTCGTGCGGCCATTCGAGGACTCCCGGATGCGCTCCACGCGGATCACCCGTTGCGGGCCAATCCTGGTCTGGATCTGCTCGCTGGTCGCGCTGCGATAGACGTGTGTTTCCAGTTCGTTGCGGCTCGGCACCAGGTATTCCAGGTCACCGCGCTTGCCAGCGGCAACATCAGCCATCAGCGCGACGGTCACCGCGTTGCGATCAAGCACACCGGCGCGATAGGGCGGCGAGAAACTCTTGTCCTTGTCGGTGCTGGCGATGCTGTTGCCCGCGGCGTTCACCCGTATTGAACGCTCGCGCGTTTTCCAGGCCAGCTTCTGCCGATAGTCGTAGGCCACCGTCTCCGGTTGCTCGCCGGCCAGGCGAATGATCGAGCGTTCATCCACGGACACACCGGCGATGGCGGCCAGGCCTTCGCTGCCGACCGTGCTGGACTTGAGTTCATAGCGACCATTGGGCAGCGACTTGAAGCTAACCGTTGCCGTACCCATTGCTTCGCCATTGCGGCGCACTTCGTAATTGGCCGTGTACGGCGGCGGCAGGGCTGCACTTGCGGCAACGGGCGCCAGCACCAGGGCGGCGGCAAACAGGAAACGTCGCATCATCTTTGTTCCTCAAGGCATCCATTGCTGCCGGACGACAGCGGTGCAGTAATCAGCACGCCATGCCAGCGCGGCTGATTGCCGGAAATATCGAGATCGCCATCGGCGATGGCTCTCACGGTTTGGACAAGCAACTGGTGCTCGCGTTCCAACAGGCGGTTTGCCAGCGATTCAGGTCCGTCGCCCCGGATCACCGGGATGCGCACTTGCGCGATCACCGCGCCGGCATCGAGTTCCGGAATCACGCAGTGCACGCTGGCGCCGTGTTCCGCATCACCGGCGGCCAGCGCACGCGCATGCGTGTGCAAACCCGGGTATTTCGGCAGCAAGGACGGATGGATGTTGATCAACTTTCCCTTGAATCGACTGACGGCCGCGTCGGATATCAGACGCATATATCCGGCACAGACGATGAGGTCGGGCTGAACGGCCTCGATGCGGCTGAACATCGCTTCATCGTATTGGCCACGGTTGGCGAAGTCTGAAGGCCGCTGGGCAAAGCTGGGAACGCCAGCCTCGTTGGCTACGAGCATGGCCGGGCAGCCGGGCTGATCTGAGAACAGACCAACCACATCGATCGGCAATTCACCGCGAGACCGGGCTTGCAGCAGGGCGCGCAGGTTGCTACCGCGGCCAGAGGCGAGCACCGCGATGCGAAGGGGCGTGGCCATGGAAACCTCAGGAAATATGGACCCGTTCGCCGCTGGCGCGCGGCACGACCTGGCCGATCTGCCAATGCGCAAGCTGCAGGCGGCCCAGGTCCGCGGCCAACGCAGGCAACTGCGACGGCGACACCACCAGCACGAAGCCGATGCCGCAATTGAAGGTGCGCCACATTTCGGTTTCGCTGACCTGGCCCTCGCGCTTCAGCCAGTCGAAGACCGGTGGCAAGGACCATGACGTGGCGTCGATATCCAGGCCCAGTCCATCGGGAATGACGCGAATGATGTTTTCGGTCAGGCCGCCGCCGGTGATGTGCGCCATCGCGTGCAACTCGTGCGCGGCAATCAGTTCGAGCACGGGCTTGACGTAGATGGTGGTCGGGGCCATCAGCGCGTCGGCGAGCTTCACGCCACCGACATCGATGTCCAGCGGCCGGCCAGCCCGGTCGAGGATCTTGCGCACCAGCGAATAACCGTTGGAATGCGGTCCGGACGAGGCAATGCCCACCAGCACGTCGCCAGCGCGCACCTTGCTGCCATCGATCAAGGCGGATTTTTCGACTGCACCCACGGTGAAGCCGGCCAGGTCGTATTCGCCGGGCGGATACATGTCGGGCATCTCAGCGGTTTCGCCGCCGATGAGTGCGCAGCCGGCCAGTTCGCAGCCGCGCGCAATGCCACCAACCACCGCTACCGTGGTATCCACGTGCAACTTGCCGGTCGCGAAATAGTCCAGGAAGAACAGTGGTTCCGCGCCTTGCACCAGTACGTCGTTCACGCACATGCCGACCAGGTCGATGCCGATGGTGTCGTGCCGGTTCAGCTGTTGTGCCAGCTTCAGCTTGGTGCCGACGCCGTCGGTACCTGATACCAGCACCGGTTCGCGGTACTTTCCACTCAGGTTGAACAGGGCGCCGAAGCCGCCCAGTCCGCCCATCACTTCAGGGCGAAACGTGCGTTTTACGAGGGGTTTGATCCGTTCTACGACTTCATTGCCGGCGTCGATATCGACACCCGCGTCGCGGTAGGTGAGGGGGGTCGAGGCCATGGTCACGTCGTGCTGGGAGTCGGAAGCGCCCATTCTACCAGCCGGGCCGCCGCGGCATCGTTGGACGCGCCGACCCCGCTTGCGGCACCATGGGCATTGTCACTTGCCTGCCGCCAACCATGCCCTTGATCTCCCCCCTCGCCGTTGCCCGACTGATTGCCATCGCCTTGCTGGTCGCGGCCAGCCCGGGGCATGCCCAGACAACTACCAAGGCGGACGACAGGGACGCCACCTCGGCCGCCAAGCCCAAGCCGACCCGTAATCCGGCCTTTTACAACGCGGAACTGACCCTCGCTTCGCAAAACGCCGCCGAACGCCAAGGTGCAACCATTCGTGCACTGGGCCAGGTCATAGTCCGGCTCACCGGCAACCCCCAGGCGGCCTCCAATTCGGTGGTCCGCCGCGCATCGTCGGGCATAGACGCGATGGTGCTCGATTCCAAGGTGCGCCAGGACTCGGATACGGTTAATGGCGTGCCCGTTTACAAGACGGTGCTTTCCGTCAGCTTCGACCCGGACAGCGTGGACGGCCTGATCGCCGCCGCCGGTCTGAAGTTCTGGACCAGCACCCGGCCCAAGCCCATCCTGTGGCTCGCCATCAATGACGGCCGCGGCGCTCGGCTGGTCACCGGCCAGCAGACCACCGTGGTCAAGCCCCTGGCCACGCGCGGGCTTGAGCGCGGCATGCGCTTCCTGTTGCCCGCCGGCAATGCCGCCGAACAGGCCGCCGTCACTTCCATCTGGGCCCTGAACGCACCCGCGCTGCAGGTGCTGACCAATCGCTATCGCAACGACTCGCAACTGATCGGCAAGGTCTATCGGCAGCCGCCGGGCTGGGCCGCCGACTGGCTGCTGACCCGCGACGGCGTCGAGCTTGCCCGCTGGTCCTTCAGCGATGCCGACCCGCGCAAGGTCATTGCCTCGGGCGTTGACGAAGGTGCCGATGCGATCGCCAAACAAGACGCGACTTCCCTTGACACGGGTACCGCCGGCCCGCAACTCGTGGATATTTCCAGCGTCAACACGCAGTCCGATTACATCCGCTTGATGTCCTACCTGCAGACGCTCGCCGTGGTGCGCAAGGTTAACGTGGTGGAGGCCAGGCCCGGACGGATTCGGCTGCAACTGGATCTGGGCATAGGCATGCGCGGTTTCCTGCCGATGGTGGGCACAGGCGGCGTGCTTGTCCCGGATTCGGAGCCCGGCAGCGGCGGCGTGACCCGCTTCAGCCTGCAATGACCCCGTCCGATATCCGCCGTTGGCAATGGCTGGCAGTCATCGTGCTTGCGGGCTTCGTGGTATGGAGCCTCGCGCCGATTCTTACGCCGTTCGTGATCTCCGCCCTGCTGGGGTGGTTGGGCGACCCGCTGGTGGACCGCTTGCAACGATCGGGTCGCGCCCGTTCGACGGCGGTGGTCATCGTGTTCGTGCTCATGACTGCCGTGCTCGGCCTGGCGCTGCTGGTGCTGTTGCCACTGCTGTGGGAACAGATCCAGACGCTGATCGACTGGCTGCCCCGTTTGGCCGTGTGGGTCACCGGGATTGCGGTGCCATGGATTGAACATCGCTTCCACGTTGACCTGGCGCGCTACGTCGATCCGAGCTACCTGTTTGAATTGATTCGCGGCCATTGGGCGGAAGCGGGCGGCATCGCGGCGACGGTGCTGGGCGGAATTTCGAGTTCGGGCCTGGCCTTGTTCGCAATCCTTGCCAATATCGCACTGGTGCCGGTGCTGACGTTCTACTTCCTGCGCGACTGGGACTTCATGATCGGGCGTGTTCGCGGCTTGTTGCCTCGGCCTTCCTTGCCGACCGTTTCCAAGCTCGCCGTCGAAGTGGACCTGGTGCTTGGCGGCTTCATCCGCGGGCAGCTCAGCGTGATGGTGGCGTTGGGGGGCATCTATGCGATCGGCTTGTGGGCCGTCGGTCTGGAGCTGGGCCTGCTTATCGGCTTCGTGGCAGGGCTGGTCAGCTTCGTACCTTATCTCGGCGCCTTCGTCGGCCTGAGCGCCGCCATCATCGCCACGCTGGTGCAACACGGTGACCTGTTGCATCTCGCCCTCGTGCTGGGCGTGTTTTCAATCGGCCAGGCATTGGAGAGCTTCATCCTCACGCCCTGGCTGGTTGGCGACCGCATCGGCCTGCATCCGTTGGCGGTGATCTTCGCGATCATGGCGGGCGGCCAGTTGTTCGGATTCCTGGGCGTGCTGCTCGCGCTGCCCGTGGCTGCCATCGCCATGGTGTTGTTGCGCTACGGCCACGAGCAATACACGCGCAGCGGACTGTATGGCGCCGAGATCGTCATTGATGTCGAGGCGCAATCGGCCGAGGATGCCGCGGCCGCCGACCCGGGATCGGTGGTGGTGATGGAGGATGCAGCGCTGACGCCCGACACGCCCTTGGACGCGAGTCGGCCCCGGGCGTGAGTCCACAGATTCCGCTGGCGCTGAAGTTTCCTCCCGACCGGCAATTCAGCGACTTCCATGGCCACGCCGATATCCGGCATGCGGTCGAGGCGGTTGCGCGCGGTGAAAGCGAGGATTGGCTGTATCTCGCCGGACCTACCGGCAGCGGCAAGAGCCATCTTTTGCTGGCGGCCTGCGCCGAAGCGCGCCGATTGCAAAAGCCCGCCGGTTACCTGCCGCTGGCAAGCGTCGCGGGTCGCCTCGCGCAGATGCTGGAGGGCCAGGATGCCGCGGGGTTGTTGTGCCTGGATGGTGTTGAATTGATCGCGGGCAATGGCAATGACGAAGAGGCCTTGTTCCACTTCCACAACTCAGCGCGACAGCGTGGCGGACGGATGATCTATGCGGCGACTTCCATGCCGACGGCACTGGGGATCGGCTTGCCTGACCTGATGTCGCGGCTCGAGCAATGCACGCGACTGGCACTGCAGGCGCCTGATGAAGCGACCCGACGAATCGTGCTGCGCGAGCGTGCGGCGCGACGCGGACTCGAGCTTGACGATGCGGTTCTCGATTTCCTGTTCAAGCGGGTCGGTCGCGACCTGGGCAGCCTGACGGCCTTGCTGGAGCGGCTGGACCGCGCCAGCCTGGCGACGCAGCGGCGCATTACCATTCCGTTTGTGCGCAGTGTGCTTGACGCGAGTTGAGGTTGGGGCTGGGGGGTTTGACTGGTTCCCACTGGGGGGCTATCGCGGCCAAGGCCGCTCCTACACTGGGGTGTCGCGGCCAAGGCCGCTCCCACGAGGCCCCTCCAACAGGGGGTATCGCGGCCAAGGCCGCTCCCACGATGCCGCTCCCACACTAGCGCAGGGTTGCGTCAAGTTGGGCGAGGCGTTCGGGCGTACCGACATCGGTCCAGCGGCCGCGATGCCATTGACCGTGGATATCGCCCGACGCCATGGCTGCCTGCAGCAGCGGTGCCAGCTTGAAGCGCGGCGGATCGAGTTCGCTGCCGGGCGCCGGGCCGATCACCTGCCGCCAATGATCGAGCAGGCTCGGTCGATAGACGCCGATACCGGAATAGGTAAGCCGTGGGTCGCCTTGCACGTGCAGCAGCCCGCGTTCGTCCAGATGGAAATCGCCGCTCGGATGCTGCACGGGATTGTCCACCATCACCAGGTGCGCAAGTTTCGCCGGCTCGCGTGGCAATAGGGAAAAATCATAATCGGTCCAGATATCGCCATTGACCGCGATGAAGGGCGCATCGCCAAGCAAGGCCAGCGCCTTGTGCATGCCGCCGCCGGTTTCCAGGGGTTCGGGGCCTTCGTGGGAATAATGCAGGCGCAATCCCCAGCGCGATCCATTGCCCAGGGCCGGCTCGAAACATTCCGCCAGCCACGAGATATTGAGCACGACATCGCTGACGCCGAGCGCTGAAAGTTTTTCCAGGTGCCACGCAACCAGCGGCTTGCCGCCAGCTTCCAGCAAGGGCTTGGGCGTGCGTTCGGTCAGCGGGCGCATGCGCTCGCCCTTGCCGGCAGCGAATATCAGCGCGCGCATGGCTTCGGTTCCATCATGCCGACGGCTGTGTGATGTCGCGGTCGCCCAGCGCGCGTTCGATCAACGCGACCAGCGGCGCGGTTTCCGGATAGCGATTGCCGACGGTGCGCGTATACGACCAGACCAGCGGCAGGTCCTTGAGGTAACCGGCCTTGCCATCGCGATACCAGAGCCGGCAGAAGATGCCCAGCACCTTGATGTGCCGTTGCAGGCCCATCAGGTCGAAGCCGCGGCGAAAGATGGCTTCGTCAACGTGGGTCAGTCCCGCGCCCACCAGTTGCCGGCGATAGTGCTCGGCCCAGGCATGCACGCGTTCTTCGGGCCAGGCGATGTAGCAATCGCGTAGCAGGGATACCAGGTCGTAGGTGATCGGGCCGCGCACCGCATCCTGGAAGTCGAGGATGCCTGGGTTGTTTCCCGGGCAGACCAGCAGGTTGCGCGAGTGGAAGTCGCGATGCACGAACACCTGTTCCTGGCGCGTGGCGTTGTCTATCAGCGCGCGAAAGGCCAGTTCGATCACGTCCCATTGGTCGCACTCGGGGGTGAAGCCCAAGTGCCTTTTCAGGAACCACTCGGGCAGCAACTCCATCTCGTTGGCCAGGCGCTGGTCGTCATACGGCGGCAGGTCGCTGGCGTCGATCTTTGTTTGCATGGCCAGCAGCGCGGCAAGGGCGTCGCCATACAGCGAGTC
>JBBRXD010000110.1:0-7179 GCA_038248775.1 Lysobacterales bacterium
GCGGGAGTCTTCATGGATCTGACGACTCTTGATAACTCGCCTTCGCTGGCCGAAGCGCGCAAGCAGCCATGCTTTGCACAGGCACTCGCACCAGCCCGGGCCAAGGCACGGGCGCAGGTGCAAGCGGCGCGCAAGGCGGGGTTGCTCTAGGTGTCAGGCTTCCTGCGCGATCGCGTTTGCAGCCCGGGTGCGGTCGGCCAGTAATCCGCGTAACGCCTCGGGTCTATACCTCTGCCAGCGGCAGGGTCACCGTGAACCGGCTGCCCTTGCCCGTGCCCTCGCTGTTGGCGACGATGGTTCCGCCATGGGCTTGCACCAGTTCGCGCACCACGGTCAGCCCGATGCCCAGGCCCGATCCGCTGAAGGCCACCGCATGGCTGTCCTGGACGAAGGGCTGGAAAATTTCAGGCAAGGCCGCCGCCGAAATGCCGATGCCGGTATCGGATACCGCCAGCACCAGGTTGCTGTCTTCCACGATGACCGACAGTCCGATCTGGCCCGCCTCCGGCGTGTACTTGGAGGCGTTGTCGAGCAGATTGGTGAGTACCTGGGTCAGCCGCACCGGGTCGCCATGCAGCACCACCGGCGCGATCGGCAACTTCACGCTGAAGGTTTGCAAGCGCATGTCCATGGCCGGCCGGCAGGTTTCCACCGCGGCATCCACCACGGCAGTCAGGCCGAGCGGTTGCGGACGCAGCTGGAGTTTGCCAGTGTTCACCCTCGACATATCCATCACGTCGCCGACCAGGCGCGTTATATGCACCACCTGGCGCTCGATCACCGCCTGCAGCGCGGGAAGTTGCGCCGCGGGCACGCCATTGATCAGTGCCGCGGCATTGCGGATCGGAGCCAGCGGATTGCGCAATTCATGCGCCAGCACGGCAAGGAATTCGGTCAGCTGGCGATGTGCCGATACCGCCGCAGCCTGCAGGTCCTGGGCATTCAATGCCGCCAGCAGGAGTTGTTCGTTGGTTTCCTGCAGGCGCTGCAGCCGGGCCTCCTGCTCGGCCACGGCCAACTGGTATTCGGTCAGGGGCGGCAGCAGTGCTTCCAGCGCTGGTGCCAACACCGCTCCCTCCCCGTCGCGACGCTTGGCGTGATACATCGCACTGTCCGCGCTTGCAATCAAGGTGCCGGCATCCTCGCCGTCACGTGGAAACACGCTGATGCCGATGCTCGCGGACAGGCGGACCACGTGCTCTCCCACGCGATGTGGTTTGCCGAGGCTGGCCAGCACACAATCCGCCGCGGCAGTGGCATCGGACAAGCGGGGCAGGTTGGCCAGCAGGATCACGAATTCGTCGCCGCCGTAGCGGCTGACCACGTCCTCGGGGCCCACGCAGGTGGCGAGTCGTTGCGCCGCCAGGGAAAGGATCCGATCGCCCAGGGCGTGCCCAAGCGCATCGTTCACCTGCTTGAAGTTGTTGAGGTCCACGAACAACAGCGCGAACTGGGCGTGGCGGGCGCGGCACGAGGCGATGGCATCGCGGATGCGTTCAAGCAACACCGTGCGATTTGGCAACAGCGTCAAGGGGTCGACGCCGCGCGTGCGATTCAACTCACCAACCAAGCGGGCGGAGTCGGCGGCATCGGTCTGCGCGCGCAACAGGGTCAGCACCATTTTCTGGTTGGCCTCCACCAGCAGGTCAACTTCATCCTGCGTCCGCGGCGGGGTCGGGTCAGCCATCATCGGGTCCGGTGGCAACCGACTCGGCCCAAGGTCCGCGCCGGGTCGGGCGTCCGCCCAACAAACCTTCCTGCTGCGGCAGGATGCTGCCGATCTGGATGCCGTCCGTGTCGACGGTGAACTCGCGTAATTCGTGCGAATGCTGGCTGCTGCGAACCTTCACCACCGCCATCACGCGACGCAGGTGGCTTTCCAGTTCGATATAGCGATGCACGATGATCGCGTCGGTCAGGAAGGCGGTGCCGTAGGGACTGAAGCGCAAGTCGATGTAGCGATCCTCGAGTTCCGAGGTCATCAGCACCGAAACGCCGGACGCGGCAAGCGCGGCCACCATGCGCACCATGGACTCGCGGAAGTCGATGCGGAAGGTCGGAGCCAGCGCGAGTTCGAATCCCGACAGCGAGTCAATCACGACCCGGGTCGCGCCCAGGCGGCGCACCTCAGTGAGCAGCAACATCACCGTCTCATCGAGTGACAAATCAGGCGCCTGCGTTTCCACCACACCGACCTTGCCTTCGGCAATCAGGTGGGCCAGCGTGCTATTGCGCGAGCGGTTCGGATTTTGCTCGAACGCAACGAGGACGCCGGTCTCGCCTTGGCGCGCGCCTTCAGCGAGGAACGCCGCCGCCATGATGCTCTTGCCCGAACCCGAGGGTCCCGCCACCAGCAGCGAATAACCGCGCGGCAACCCGCCTCCCATCATCTCGTCCAGGTGCTTGATGCCCATGGGCAGGCGTTCGCCTGACCGCTTGGCCGCAGGCTGGCTCGACCAGGCATCCACCGCCGTGCTGGCAGGTGCAAACACCTGCAGTCCGCTCGGACCGATCCGGAAGTTGTGCAGCCCCGGCAGCGTCGCCTGCCCGCGCATCTTCATGACCTCGAGTTTGCGCACCATCGAGTTGCGATCAACGCTTTGCCGCAGCCAGAACAAGCCGTCGGCCACGGTGAATACGGGGTTGGCATCGGTTTCGGTGAAGTATTCGCCGATCAGGAAGGTCGTTGCCTGCCAACTGGTCATCAACATGGCCAACTGCTGCATGAAATGCTGCAACGAATTGTCCGGATTGCCGGTAGCGGCGTTGGACTGTGCCACCGAACGGAACGAATCGATAAACACCAGGCCGGGCGAAACCTTCGCTACCTCGCTCACGATGCGCCGCAGCACTTGGTCCAGGTCGCCCATCAGCGTCTCCTCGGACACGTTGACGAAATATACCGACTTGTTTATCCGCGACTCGTCGAAGAAATCAAACTGCTGCTGGTAGCGCAACATCTTCAGCGGTGGCTCGCCGAGCACCGTCAGGTACAAAGCCGGTCGTTCCGGCGTCGCCATGGCGAACATCATCTGGTGCGCCAGCGTGGTCTTGCCGCAGCCCGGCGGACCGGCGATCAGGTTGAAAGAGAATTCCGGCAGCCCGCCACCCAGGATTTCGTCCAGCCCGGGCACGCCGGTTTGCAGTCGATTGATCGTGACTTTGTTAATCATGCCGTAGCGTCCTGCGCGGCTGTGCCGCTGGAAAGAGTGTCCCAAACTGAACCGAGCAGTCGCCCGGCCAGGGAAGGTCCGACCAAAGTGGCCAGCAAATCGTGGAATGCTTGCAGCAGTGCGCCGCCGGCGTCCGCCGCGACGTCGGCGGGCTGACGGCCGAGAATAGCCTGCAATTGCTTGATGTCGCCGTCGGCTGCGGAGTCTGACGGCAAGCAGGGATGGGCCCGAGCGGCCAACAGCAGGCTGCGCTGGAACAAGGCAGCCACGCCGGCCTTGCCGACGATCGGCCACAGCTCGGCCTCAATCGCCTGCCATGCGGAAGTGACCGCCGTGGCGATCTGCGCGGCAGTCGCGCCCGCAGCGACCTGTCGCGACAAGGCGGACTTCAAAGTGCTTGTGTCCCCGATTCTCAAGGTGTATCCACCGGCCTTGGACGGCCTCGATCACCATCGTACCCATCGTTTCGGTCTTCCGATAAGCGCAGTCGAAAGATGGGCCTACCCCGTTCAGCTTGGCAGCGGCAGGTGCCACGCCCCGTGCAGGCGGTGTTCAGCCCAGGCTGCGCGCTGAACTGCCCGTTGCAATGAATTCACGCCTGCGGATCCCCATTGCTCCGGGATTGAATCAAGCGGCCCGATAATTGTCCTGCATCGGATAGCTGCGTGCGTACCAGGCGAATACCGCGGCCGCCACAAAGGCAAACCCGGCGAAGAAGAACATCAGGAAGGCGTTCTCGCTCAGCCCGGTACTGGCGATGCGCTCGATCACCGCCGGGTTGCGCACGCTGGCATTGGTCAGCAGCACCCACAAGCTGCCGAAGGTGCTGGCCAGGTACCAGAAAGCCATGATCACGCCCTTCATCGAACCACTGGCCTGGCTGTAGGCGAATTCCAGCGCGGTGGCAGACACCAGCACCTCACCGAAGGTCAGCAAGGCATACGGCGCGATCTGCCAGGCCAGCGACACCGGCGCGCCAGCATCAATGCCCAGCTGGATCACGCCCGCGACAATCCAGGCCACGCCCGAGAAGGCGATGCCCGCGCCCATCCGCCGCAACGCGGTCGGCTCGAATCCCATGCGCCGCAGCCACGGATACAGCACGACGTTGTTGAATGGAATCAGCATCATCACCAGGATCGGATTGAGCGCCTGCATCTGGCCGGCGTCCTTCACCAGGAAGCTCGGCCACCACCACACATCATGCGGAATGACCATGGTCTTGCCCTGCAACACCCACGTGGATGCCTTCTGGTCGAACAAGGACCAGAACGGCGTGGTCAGCGCGAACACGATGATGATGCGCAGCACTGCGCGCACGCCATCCACCGCCGCGTCGGGATGCGCGCCGCGCGCGCGTTCAAGTTGCATGGACGTGCCGATGCCGCCGAAGGCGATCAAGGAACCCAGCGCGAGGCAGGCAGTGATGACGAAGCCGAAATCGGCCGGCCAGAAACCAGGCTTGAACGCCCAGCACAGCAACATCGCCACGGCCAGCGCGGCGCCGAATACCGCAACCTGGAAGCCGGCACGGCCCTGGCCCGGCGCCTGCGTGGTCAGCGCGGTGCGCGCAACGTTGTAGAAGGAATGCGGGTCTTCGCCGCGGGTCGGCGGCACGCGCACGTATTTCTTGCGGCCCATCCAGAAGATGATGGTGGCGATCAACATCAGGACGCCGGGAATGCCGAACGCCACCGCCGGCCCATAGCTGCGCAGGAACAACGGCATCAGCAGCGAGGCAAAGAACGAACCGAAATTTATCGTCCAGTAAAAGCCATCGAAGACGATCTTGGCCAGGTGCTTGTTATCACGCGTGAACTGGTCGCCGACGAAGGAAACCACCAGCGGCTTGATGCCGCCCGAGCCGAGCGCGATCAGGAACAAACCTGTGTAAAAGCCATTCTTGTTGTCGTCAAATATCGCCAGGCAGGCATGGCCGGCGCAGTAGATCAGCGAGAACCACATCACCGTGTTGTACTTGCCGAAGAACCGGTCCGACAGCCAGCCACCCAGCAGCGGGAAGAAGTACACGCCAATCACGAAGCTGTGGAAGATGTCCTTGGCGGCGCCTTCGCGCGCGTCACTGGGGATGTAGGCCAGGATCACGCTGCTGACCAGGAACTGCACCAGGATGTTGCGCATCCCGTAGAAGCTGAAGCGCTCGCAGGCTTCGTTGCCGATGATGTACGGAATCTGGCGGGGAAGGCGCGCCGCGTTGACTGCGTCGGAGGCTTGGGAAGGGGCGTTGGGGCTCATGCGGTCACGATCGGTGGCGGTTGGGTTCGGTAACCATGCCATCTTCCCCCACCTGGTTTCCACCCTTCTGCTTGGCCCGGTAAATCGCGGCATCGGCATGGGGCAGGACTATGATTGGCCATCACCGCCCCGGACAACGCGCCAATGCCGACCTCTTCAATTCATATTTCCACCCGCCACCCGCGCGCCGCCCTGATGGCGCTGGTCGTCCTGTTCGGCCTGGCAGGTTGCCAGCCGCAGAGCCGCGCAGCTGCCGCCGAACCTGAATCAGCGCCTGCACCAGTGCCCGATGCCGTACCTGGTACGGTGGTGCTCGGCTTCGGCGATGAAACCACCATCGCGGCGGGCACGCAGCTCCGTTTCCTGCGCGTGGTCAACGACAGCCGCTGCCCAAAGGGCGCGCAATGCGTGTGGGCGGGTGAAGTCACGGTCGAATTCGAAGTGACCTCGGCTTCGGGCAAGTCCCGCTTCGAGCTGGCAAGCGCGCGGGAAGCCACAACGGCGGTGGGCGCGCTGCAGTTTGAATTGAAGGATTACGGCGCCTGCCCGGCTGCCAGCAAGCGCCTGGCCGACGCCGAGTGCGCCACCGTCGCGATCACGGCGGCGGCGACCCGGTAGTCGCCGGCGCGGATCAGCGGCTGGCCAGTCCGGTTTTGCTGAGCCAGGCATTGATCGCCGGCAGGCGTTCGGACTGGATGCGAATCCGGTATTCAATCGCCTCGATGGCGGTGTCGGCGCTGCGTCGCGAGCCCTCGGCCAGATGGGCCTTGGCGTAGGCACGGATTTTGCCGACCATCGCCACATCTGCGGAGCTCGCACCCAGGCTTGGGTAATAGCGGCTGCGCGACGTGAAGTCCACGCGCTCGTCCAGGGCCTCGCGATGCGCCACGGCGAAATCAAAGGCCAGGTCGGGATTCACACCCGCCACCGTCGCAATCATCTTCGCGGTGTTGGTGGCACCCGGTTCGTCGCCCATCGCCAGTTCCAGTGCGCGTCCGGCCAAGGCGGCGTCCTTGGGCGAGGACAACAATACGAACCACTGGTCCTTCATCAGCGGCACTTTTTCGCTCCGCGCACGCGCCAGGAAATTATCCCAGGTCGCGGCATCGGCATGCGTGGCGACCACGCCCAGCACCGACTTGCGCAAGGGACCGGGAATCGCGTTGGCATCGCCGTCCATCGCTGCAAAACGCGTGCGGCTTTCGGCGATTACACCGGCATCGCCGAGCGCGCCCAACGCGCTGATCAGTTCGGTGCGCAGTATGGCCACGGTATCGGGTTCGTCAGTACCAGCAGCCCAACCCACGCGTGCCAATACCGGCGACAACTTGCCTATGGCGAATTTCCGGAACACCGCCTTCCCGGCCGATCCGGGCGCGTAATACCCGTCCAGCCCGGTCAGGATTGAGGCGATCTTGCCCCAGACCTGCGTGTCGGCATCCAGCGGCGTCGCCAGCACCAGTTCGAGCACGTCGCTGCTGGGCTGGTCGCCGGCCAGGCCGAGGGAATAGCTGTCAGACAACAGGCCGAGCTGGTCGATCGGCTGCACCCGGTTGAAACTGCCGGCCAGCGCCGCGAAATGCGCCGGCGAATACAAGGTGCGGTAATAACCGGACTGGCCGGCGTTCACCACGACGGGATTGCAACCGTCCAGGTCGAGCGACGCACTGCCATCCTGCACCAGCGTACTCACCGGCTTGTCCGAGCCCAGGGATTGCGCAATCACCGGCACGCGCCAGCGCAAGGCAGC
>JBBRXD010000111.1:0-7153 GCA_038248775.1 Lysobacterales bacterium
ATACCGGGCAAGTTCGCCGGCACGGCGGCCTTGAGGCAGCGTACGGTCATTTCAGCAACGTCCTCGATGCTGGCCTGCTCGGGGCAATCTTTACCCGACACCACCATGCTCGCTTTGAGGATCGTGCCTTCAAGCATCACATTTTGGTCGTACAGCGCCGCGAACAGCGAACGCAGCACCACTTCGGTCACTTCGTAGCACACCTCGATGTCGTGGTCGCCGTCCATCAGCACTTCCGGCTCCACCATCGGCACGATGCCCGCTTCCTGGCACAGCGCAGCGTAGCGGGCGAGGTTATGGCTATTGGCTTCAATCGCAGTGCCCGACGGCATGTCTTCGCCGATATGGATCACGGCACGCCATTTGGCAAAGCGCGCACCGAGCTGTGCGTATTCCTTCAGGCGCTCGCGCAGGCCATCGAGGCCTTCGGTCACGACTTCGCCGGGGAAGTTGGCCAGCGGCTGCGGGCCCTTGTCGACCTTGATGCCGGGAATGATGCCGTTGTCCACCATCAGCTTGGTGAACGGCACGCCGTCCTTGGTCTTCTGGCGCAGGGTCTCGTCAAACAAGATCGCGCCGGAAATATGTTCGCCAAGCTTAGGCGTAGCGAGCAGTAGCTCGCGATAAGCGCGACGGTTCTCTTCCGTGCACTCGATGCCGACGCCATCGAAGCGCTTCTTGATGGTGTTGTTGGACTCATCGATGGCGATGATGCCCTTGCCCGGGGCCACCATGGCCTGTGCGGTTTCGGCGAGAAGGTCGATGCTCATGGCTGGATTCCGGCTGGTTTAAAGAAGCAATTATAGCGCCGGCACCCGAGCGCCGGCGACTCGTTCAGGCTCCAGCAGCGGCTCAGCGCATTCCTTTCAGCGGAATCTGGGCGGGGTTCTGGGTTTGGTTGCGGTCAAACGTGCCCTTGTTGAGGTTTCCGCGCAGGCGATAGGCTTCGGCCTGGGCCTGGGCGATGAAGTCCGGAAGGTCTGCGATCGTGCAGTGGCCGCGCACGGTCGCGGCGTCGCCGCCCGGGGTCGTCGAGAAGGCAAACGTAGCTGCCGTGTAGATCGGCTTGATCTTCGAATTGGGGCCGCTGGTGGAAGCGAACTTCCAGCGCTGTACGGCCGCCAGCGCATTCTGGGCGAACGCAAGGAAATGCGGATCGGTAGCCTTCCTCTTGCCGTCTGTCTTGCTGCCCCAGGCCTTGAGCATCGCGAATTCCGAAGTGCTGCCGTCAGTGTTGAGCATGTAGCCCACGCCTACGCAAACGTCTTCGGATTTGTCGGCAATGATTCCCGGATAGGCGGGCATCGCGATGGTCTCGGGTACCGGACGCCAGTACTGCGCCGCGCCGCCTTCGCTCAGGATGGTTGCCTTGTCGGCTGCCGACGCTGATCCGAAAACGCCGAGCAATGCCGTCGCCAACAATATATTGATGTTCCCGTTCTTGTTCATCCTGGTTTCCTCGATCCAAAGGTATGACCGGTTATTGGCACGCGTCTGCAAACAGCTGTAAAGCGCTTGTGCCTGGCGGGCCGTCAGAGCTCTCCCAGCCCGTGCGCCACGCCAGCGGCGCCAACCTGCAACAGGCGCAAGGTGTTGGTGGTGCCGTGCTTTTCCATGTGGTCGCCGCTGGTGATCAGCACGCGGTCGCCCTCGGCCAGCAGTTTGAGTTCGAACAGCTGCCTGATGGCACCGCGCGCGGCTTCGCGAGTGGGCAGGCCGCGGCTGTCGAAGGCCACCGGGAACACGTCGCGCATCATGGCCATCTTGCGACGCGCGCCATCGTGCCGGGACAGACCGAAAATCGGTGCCTCGGACCGGAAGCGGGACAGGAAGCGTGCCGTGCCACCGGACTCGGTGAGGGCGAGGATGGCCCTGACCTTGATGTGTTGGGCCAGGAACATACTGGCCATGGCAATCGCCTGGTCGGCGCGTTCCAGGTTGCGCGGCGCCGCCTCGTAATCGGTGTCGCGATTGAACTGGCGCTCGGCGCCAAGGCAGATGCGCACCATCGCCTCGACCGCCTTCACCGGATAGGTGCCCGAGGCGGTTTCCGCCGACAGCATCACTGCATCCGTGCCATCAATGACGGCATTGGCAACGTCGAGGACTTCGGCACGGGTCGGAATCGGGTTGTCCACCATCGACTGCAACATCTGCGTCGCGGTGATGACCATGCGATTGTGTTCGAGTGCGGTTCGGATGATTTTTTTCTGCAGGCCTGGTAATTCCGCGTCGCCGATTTCAACGCCGAGGTCGCCGCGGGCTACCATCACCACATCGGATGCGATGGTGATCTCCACCAGGTTTTCGATGGCTTCGGCGCGTTCGATCTTGGCGACCAGCGCGGCATCGCTGCCGGCAGCCACCGCCAGCGAACGCGCCTCATGCATGTCCGCTGCCGAACGGCAGAACGATACGGCGAGGAAATCAACGCCAAGCCGCGCCGCTATGACGATATGTTCCTTGTCCTGTTCGGTAAGCGCGCCCAGTGACAGGCCGCCGCCCAGCCGGTTCAAGCCCTTGCGGTCGGACAGGAAACCGTCGGTCAGAACCGTGGTGTGTACGGTGTCGCCGTCAATGCCGATCACGCGCAAGGCCATCAGCCCATCGTCGAGCAGCAGCATGTCGCCTTCGCGCACGTCTTGCACCAGGCCCAGGTAGCTGACGCCAACCTGGCTGGCATCGCCAGCCGGTGCATCGACGCGGCACACAAGCGCAAAGGCATCACCGGTTTTCAGCGCAACCTTTCCGGCAGCGAATTTTTCGATGCGGATCTTGGGGCCCTGCAGGTCGGCCAGGATGCCGACCTCCCGGCCCTGGCGGACGGCTGTCTCGCGAACGGCCCGGATACGCGCCTCGTGGTGTTCCGGCGTACCGTGGGAAAAATTCAGGCGGACAACATTGACGCCGGCGCGCACCAGGTCATCGAGTACGCCGGGGGCGTCCGTGGCCGGGCCGAGGGTGGCGAGGATCTTGGTGCGGCGCAAATCGAGGGTCATGGAGTCGCTTTCGGGTAAAAAGCAAAGCTAGCACACGCGAGCCTGCAGGGCGGCTACGGCCGGCAGTTCCCTGCCTTCGCAGAATTCCAGGAAGGCACCGCCGCCGGTGGATATGTAGTCGATGCCATCGGCGACACCATATTTTTCAACGGCCGCCAGGGTGTCGCCACCGCCAGCGATGGAGAAAGCCGGCGAATCGGCGATGGCCCGCGCCAGCACATCGGTGCCCTTGCCGAACGCGTCGAACTCGAACACGCCCACCGGTCCGTTCCAGATTATGGTGCCCGCCGACGCAATCATCGCCGCGTAGCGCGCGGCCGTGTCCGGTCCGATGTCGAGGATCATGTCATCGGGGCTGACGTCGGCCACGGCCTTGATGGTGGCAGGCGCATCGGCCGAGAAGGCCGGCGCCACCACCACGTCGGTGGGCACGGGAATGTCCGCGCCGCGGGCCTTGGCCTGCGCCATGATCGCCCGCGCCGTCTCGACAAGGTCGTGTTCGCACAAGGACTTTCCGACCGGGTGGCCCATGGCGGCGATGAAGGTATTGGCGATGCCGCCACCCACGATCAACTGGTCCACCTTGCCCACCAGGTTGCCCAGCAATTCAAGCTTGGTCGAAACCTTCGACCCGGCAACGATCGCCACCAGCGGCCGCGCCGGATCGTGCAATGCCTTGGCCAGGGCATCGAGCTCGGCCATCAACAGTGGCCCGCCGCAAGCGAGCTTGGCCTGGCGGATCACGCCGTGCGTGGACGCCTGGGCGCGGTGCGCGGTGCCAAAGGCATCCATCACGAAGACATCGCACAGCGCCGCGTACTTGCGCGACAGGGCTTCGTCGTCCTTGGCTTCGCCGGGATTCATCCGGCAGTTTTCCAGCAACACCAACTCGCCCGGTGCAACCTGCACGCCGTCCACCCAATCGCGAATCAGGGGCACCGGCCGCTGCAACAATTCAGACAACCGCCGCGCCACAGGCTCGAGCGAATCTTCCTGGGTCCACACGCCTTCCTTGGGCCGTCCCAAGTGCGAAGTCACCATCACCGCGGCGCCTTTTTCCAGCGCTAGCCGCAGCGTCGGCAGGGCGGCCAGGATTCGCAGTTCGGATGTGATGTGTCCGTCCTTCACCGGAACGTTCAGGTCTTCGCGGATCAGCACGCGCTTGCCGGACAGGTCGAGGTCGGCCATTCGCAGGATGGGCATCGGGTGGCTCCTTGGGTCAGGCGTCTATTGTCCGTCGCCCGACAGCTTCGTACAAACTCCGCGAAAGCTGGTTCGTCGCGGGCTGTGGGACAATGCCTGAATGGAACAGGATGCGGCCGATGGTGTCCCCGTGCTCGAGTCTCCCCGCCTGCGTTTGCGCCCCTATCGGGCCGACGATGCGGAAGCGATGTTCGAGCTGTACTCCGATCCGCGCGTGATGCGCTATTGGAGTTTTCCATCGTGGGTGGAAGTCGCCCAGGCGCGCGCTTACCTGGACCACGCGAAGGCCGGCATGGATTCCGGCGATATCTTTCCCTGGGCCATCGCCGACGGCGAGAGTGACCGGTTGATTGGCGCACTGACGCTTTTTTCGCTGCATGTGGAACAGCGCCGGGCGGAGATCGGCTACAGCCTGTCGCCCGGGTTCCAGGGGCGAGGCCTGGCCGAAGAGGCCCTGCGCCTTGCGCTCGGCTTCGCTTTCGAAAGCCTGGGCCTGCGGCGGATGGAAGCCGACATCGACCCGCGCAATTACGCGTCGTGTCGCCTGGTGGAACGCCTGGGTTTCCAACGCGAAGGCCTGTTGCGCAAACGCTGGAAGGTCAATGGCGAGGAATGCGACACCGCCCTCTATGGCTTGCTGGCCGATGAGTTCGGCGACGCAGCCAGCCCGGTGACGGCAAAGCAGTGATGGCCGCTCCGCAATCGCCACCCGACATCCACGCAGCGGTCGAGGCATTGCGTCGCGGCGAAGTGATCGGCTTGCCCACCGAAACCGTGTATGGCCTGGCAGCGGATGCCAGCAACGTGGAGGCCGTGCGTCGCATCTTCGCGCTGAAGGGGCGACCGGCCGACCATCCCCTCATCGTGCACATCGCCGATGCCTCCAGTTTGGCCACCTGGACAACGGACGCTTCGCCGCTGGCACTTCGATTGGCGGAAGCCTTCTGGCCGGGCCCGCTGACTCTGATCCTGCCGCGCAGCGCCCGGGTTTCCGACGTGGTGACGGGCGGCCAGGACACCGTGGGCCTGCGCTGTCCGGATCATCCGGTCGCGCTGGCCGTGCTGCGCGAATTCGGCGGCGGCCTGGCCGCACCTTCGGCCAATCGCTTCGGGCGAATCAGCCCGACCTCGGCCGCGCACGTGCGCGAAGAATTTCCCAGCGGCGTGGATATCGTTCTGGATGGCGGCAACTGCGCAATCGGCATCGAGAGCACCATCCTCGACCTGAGTTCTGGCCAGCCGCGCGTCCTGCGGCCGGGGCAGATTTCCGCGGCCCGGATTGAAGCCGTAATCGGGCCGGTGGCGCAGGATCGCAGCGAACACAGTCCGCGCGCCTCGGGCACGCTTGAGGCGCACTACGCGCCGCGCACGCCCCTGCTGCTGTTGCCGCGCGCTGCGTTGGAAAGTGAAGCACGCGAACAAGGTGCGCTTGGCAAACGCGTCGCCATCCTGGGCGTTGGCACATTGCCGACTGGCAGCAACGGGCTGGCGCTACCCGAAGACGCCCAGTCTTACGCGCACGGCCTTTATGCGGCCCTGCGCCAGCTTGATGCCGGTGGGCAACAGTTGTTGTTGGTTGAACGCCCGCCGGAAGGCTCGGAATGGCTGGCGGTTCACGATCGGCTGCGCCGTGCTGCGGCCGGCGCGGCGGCAGACGACGATTCGCCCTGATTACCTGGCCGGAAGCGACGTGACTCGGCGCGGAGCGTTCGTGTTCGAAGGTCAGTTTCCACTGGCCAACGTTGACCGGGCGCTCGACCGATCAGTCATGAGCCGGGACCTCATCGAATTGGCGATGATGCTGCACACCTGGGGGCCGGTGCCAACCAGCGCGCTTGAAAAGGCGCGAAAGCCTTATGGCGATGCCGTCGGTATCTACTTTGGCAAAGCAGTGGCGATGCTGGGCGACCGCCAATACCTCGCCGAATGCCTGCGGAAAATGGCAATGGACCCGCAGTTGGCGGATGTCATCGCTCAAACGCTGCGCAAGTATCCCCTGTAGGCGGCCAAGGACCTGCGCTCCGCCCCAGTGGCGGGATTGCCGGTTTTCCCCGGTCTCAGCGTTTGCGACAACTGAGTGCTTCAAATGGACAAGGATCGGTTGCCCGCCGATGCACTGATCGCAGTCGCAACCAATGAGACTGGGGCCAGTTATACCCCGGCTGTGCGTACGAAATGGTCAGCCCTTATCATGGGATGTTCATGAATAATTATGTTGCTCACGTCAGAGGCAAGGATACTCAATCACTTGAGCAGCATTTGCTCGGCGTCTCTGAAATAAGCAAACACCATGCTGGGAAGCTTGGCTTGGCCACCCAAGCCGAGTTGATTGGCCTTGTCCACGATCTCGGCAAATACAGTGCTGATTTCCAGCGCTACATAAAATCGGCCACCGGCTTATTGAATCAGGACGTTGACGCGGACTATGTCGACGCGACAGGGCTACGCGGAACTATCGATCACTCCAGCGCCGGCGCTCAATATATCTGGCAATCGCTATCCGCCAAAGGACAACCCGGATCGATTGTTGGTCAAATACTGGGCCTGTGCGTTGCGTCCCATCATTCTGGCCTGATCGATTGCCTGACTTCTGGGCCGAATCAACCTGCCGAAGATACATTCACCAAGCGCATGAACAAGCTGGACGCCCGCACCCACTTGCGGGAAGCGCTAGGCAATGCTGACGCATCCATTCTCGCAAATGCACGCGATCTTCTGGCCAAGCCTGAACTGATCGGCGGCATTAGCAGCTGGCTGAGAAATATTGTTCTCGCTTCGCCTGGCAAGGATGCGCGCAGCATCGTAGCCCAGCAGCAAATTGGGCTGCTCGTTCGCATGCTCTTCAGCTGCCTCATCGACGCCGATCGCATCGACACAGCTGACTATGAAAATCCCAGTCAGGCCAGAGAACGGCTGGCCGGCGACTACGTCCGTTGGGAAGCGTTGGTAGG
>JBBRXD010000112.1:0-7150 GCA_038248775.1 Lysobacterales bacterium
GCGATTGGGGTTCGGCGGGGGCATCGCGGCCAAGGCCGCTCCCACAGAGGCTTGCTCCCACAGGAGCTGCTCCCGGGTCAGGCGTTGCGGTTGTGCGCGCGCATGGTGCGTTGCTTCTCGCGCGCCCAGTCGCGGTCTTTTTCGACGGCGCGCTTGTCGTGGTCTTTCTTGCCCTTGGCCAGCGCAAGTTCCAGCTTCACCTTGTTGCCGCTCCAGTACATGGCGGTGGGGATGAGCGTATAGCCGTCGCGCTCGATCTTGCCGACCAGCTTGTCGATTTCGTGGCGATGCATCAGCAGCTTGCGGGTACGGCGGTCGTCGGCGATGACATGCGTGGATGCCGAAATCAGCGGGGTAATCTGCGCCCCGAACAGGAAGATCTCGCCGTTCTTGACCAGGGCGTAGCTCTCGCCGATGCCCAGCCGGCCGGCGCGGATGGCCTTGAGTTCCCAGCCCTGCAGGGACAGGCCCGCCTCGTAGCGGTCCTCGAGGTGGTATTCGTGGCGTGCGCTCTTGTTAAGGGCAATGGTCTTGCCCTGCGCCGACTTGGCCCCGCCGCCTTTGCTATTCTTGGTTTCTTTATTCTTGGACATGGTCTTCCTTGCGGGCATTGTCGCCGATGTGCGGCCGCACGGGGAATTGGCGCTCAACGGGGAACATGGCAAGCATTCATCGCCACGCACTGGTCAGGCACTCTGCGGTCCGCATGTTCGGGCTGGTGAATGACGTTGCGCGCTACCCACAGCGCTTCGCCTGGTGCGAGAGTTCCGGCGTGCTCGAGCAGTCCGACACGCACATGCTGGCGCGGCTGGATCTGCGCGTGGCAGGCTTCGCGGTCGGTTTCACCACGCTCAACACGCTCAAGCCCCCGACCCGGATCAGCCTGCAGTTGCAGGAGGGTCCTTTCAGCGAATTCAAGGGCGAGTGGTTTTTTCATTCCCTGGCCGAGGATGCCTGCAAGATCAGCCTGAGCCTGGATTTCGAAGTGGCAAGCCGCCTGATCGGCTCGGCCATGGCCATCGGCTTCCAGGGCTTGGCGGACAGGATGGTCGATGACTTCTGCCGCGAGGCCGATCGCGATGAAGACTGATGCCATGCCTGCGCCGCAGATACGGATCCAGATCGTCCATGCGCTGCCTGCAGATTACTGGGCTACCGATGTGCTGCTCGCGCAGGTCGCCACCGTTGCCGACGCGCTGGCGTCAGCCCGTGCCGCCATCGAAGCCGCGGGGATTGTCGTGGAAACGGGTTGCCTGGCCATTTTCGGAAGGACGGTCGAGCTGCGCACGAGGCTGCACGATGGCGACCGGATCGAATTATTGCGGCCCTTGCTGGTGAATCCGCGCGATGCCCGGACCAGTCGCGCCTCAGCCAGTAGGAGCGGCCTTGGCCGCGATAGCTCTACCCGAAAGCGCTAAAAACCAGATCATGCCCGGGCAGAAACCACGAACCCCGTTCAGCGACGCTTGTCCTTGCCCTTGTCCTTGGCCAGGTTTCCGAAGCCGAACTTGCGCAATTCCAGCAGTAGCGCGCCGTCCTGTTCAGGAAAATACTCACCTTCCATCCGGGCCAGCGTGTCGCCTTCGAACCACAGGGTCAGGTTCTTGACCTGGGTGTCGCCATGGTCGCGGCGCTCGGTGGCTGCGTAGTCCCAGCGCGACTGATGGAACGGGTCGGCCAGCGGCGGCGTGCCGAGCAGGGCCACTACCTGCGCCTGCGTCATACCGGGCTTGATCTGCTCGACATTGTTCTTTTCGAGCAGGTTTCCCTGGAATACCGGCTGGCGATAGATAAAGTTGCAGCCGGACACCAGTACGGCAGCGAGAAGCAGAACGAGGGCCTTGCGCATCGGGAGCGTGGTCACAGGAAGGGAGGCGAGCGATAATATACCAAGCACCGACCCGGGTCGGCCGAAATAGTTCATTCGCGGGTTCAATGGAGGGGTTGCACATGGAGTCGGAAGACCTGCGCAAGGTCGGCCTGAAGGTCACCCATCCCCGGATCCGCATCCTGGAACTGCTGGAGACCTCCGGTGTGCGTCATCTCAGCGCGGAAGACATTTACCGGCGGTTGATCTCCAGCGGCGAGGACATCGGCCTGGCCACCGTTTACCGGGTGCTGACCCAGTTCGAGGCCGCAGGGCTGGTACTGAAGCACAATTTCGAGGGTGGCACGGCCGTCTACGAACTCGACCATGGGCAGCACCATGACCATATGGTTGATCTGGATTCGGGCAAGGTGATCGAGTTCACCAGTCCGGAGATCGAGCTGTTGCAAAAGCAGGTCGCGGACCGCCATGGCTACGTGATTGAAGAACACAGCCTGGTCCTTTACGTGCGCCCGAAGCCCAAACACCCCGCCTGAATTGCGCTTCAGCGCAGTTGCGCGCCTGAAAGCATGCGTTTGGCGTTGGCGCGGCTTTCGCGGGTAACGTCCACGCCACCCAGCATGCGGGCGAGTTCCTCCACCCGCTCGGGCTCGGACAACTGACTGACGGCACTTTGCGTGCTGCTTCCGCTGACGGCTTTGCTGACCCGGAAATGGTGGTGTCCCTGCGCCGCCACCTGGGGCAGGTGGGTGACGCAAAGAACCTGGCGTTGCAGGCCGAGGGCGCGGAGTTTCTGGCCGACCACCTCGGCCACCGCGCCGCCGATGCCGCTGTCCACCTCGTCAAAGACCATCGTGGGCACGGCGTCCAACCCCAGCGCAGCCACCTCAATCGCCAGGCTGATGCGCGCGAGTTCGCCGCCGGAGGCAACCTTGCGCAGGGCGCGGGGCGGCTGGCCCGGATTGGCTGAGACGAGGAACTCGCAGCGCTCCGCACCCGCTTGATTGGGCTTGTCACCTTCATTGGCTAGCAAGTCGACCGTAAACACGCCACCGGCCATTCCGAGCTCGGACATGAGTGCGCTGACGGCGCCAGAGAGGCGATCGGCGGCGAGCCGACGCGACTGGCTGAGCTCCGCTGCCGATGCTGACCACGCAGCGGCGACTTCGCTTCTTTCCTTTGCGAGCCGTTCGGTGCTTGCGCCCAGTCCGCGCAGAGACTCGAGTTCAGCCACCACACGGCCATGTACTTCGCCCAGTTCCGTCAGGGTCGTCCTGTGCTTGCGTGAAAGCTCGTGCAGCCGGGTCAATCGTGCTTCCAGCTGATCCAGGTGGCCGGGGTCGAGCTCGAGTTCATCGCGCCAGCGCTCCAGCAGTGTGGCCGCCTCATCGAGCTGGATCTGCGCGGAATCCACCAGCGCGGCCACGTCTGCCAGGCGGGGTTCGTGTTCAAGCTGCCGCGCCAGCTCGGCGTTGATCTGGCGCAGGTTGCGCGCCACCCCTACGCCGTCCTCGCCCGTCAGCCTGGCCAGCGCGGCATCGTATGCGGCGAGCAGGCCCGCGGCGTGGGTCTGCCGGCGATGGGAGGCCAGCAGGGTCTCGATGTCCGCCGGTTCCAATGATTCGCGGGCCAGTTCCGCGGCCTGGTGTTGCAGGTAGTCGATGCGGTCATCCACGGCGCCGGCGCGCGCGAGTTCAGCCATTTCGCGATCGAGCGTGGCCCATTGCCGCGCGAGGCTGCGAACCTGCGCCAGGATTGGATCGTGCTGCCCGAAGGCATCGACCAGTCCAAGTTGGTGATTTCGTTCCAGCAACGCCTGGTGCTCATGCTGGCCGTGGATTTCCACCAGCATCGATCCAAGCTCAGCCAACTGGGCCAGGGTGGCGGGGCGACCGTTGATCCATGCGCGGGAGCCGCCGTCGGCTCGGATTACCCGTCGAAGCTGGCAGCTGTCGGCGTCGTCGAGCGCGTTATCGCGCAGCCAGTCGGCGGCCTGCGGCGAGTCGAGCAAGTGGAATTCGGCGGCAAGTTCGGCCCGTTCAGCGCCGTGCCGGACCACGCCGGTATCGGCCCTGGCACCAGTCAGCAGCAACAAGGCCCCCACCAGCAGCGACTTTCCAGCGCCGGTTTCGCCGGACACGACCGTCAGCCCACCCTCGAAGGCGAGTTCGGCAGCGCTGACGACGGCGAAGTCGCGGAGGGTAAGGTGGCGAAGCATGCACGCTGATTTTGCCTGAAACGGGAGCGGATTCATTCAGCTGGTTTCGCGGAATGCTGTCGGAAATGCTTCCAGTTACCCCAATATCCGCTTGCGCAGCGGGGCCGTCGGCCTTATCTATGTAGCCATGAGCAACAACCTCGACCTCCGCTCGCGCAGCCTTCTGCGCACGCTGATCGCGCAGCATATCCGCGATGGCGAGCCCGTCGGCAGCCGCACGCTTGCGCGGCAGTCGGGCCTGGACGTCAGTCCCGCCACCATCCGCAACATCATGGCCGACCTCGAGGAAATCGGCTTGTTGTCCGCGCCGCATACCTCCGCGGGCCGGATACCGACTGCGCAGGGCTATCGGGTATTCGTTGATTCCCTCTTGCAGATGCAGCCGATGGCGGAGCCGGAAATCGCGCTGCTGCGCAGCCAGATGGCCCCGGGGTCGGGGACCCAGGCGCTGCTGTCGAATGCGTCCGAGCTGCTGTCGGCAATGAGCCAGTTCGTCGGCGTGGTGACGGTGCCGCAGCGTGCGCAGTTCGCCTTCAGGATGATCGACTTCGTGCCGATCGAGGGTAACCGTCTACTGGTCATCCTGGTGTTTACCGATAACGAAGTGCAGAACCGGATCATCACCATGCGACGCTCGTATTCGGCAAGCGAACTCGAGCAGACCGCCAACTACCTCAACACCCATTTCGCAGGACGGCCGCTTTCCGATATCCGGACCAGCCTGGTGCGCGAACTGCGGGACACACGATCGGAAATGGAGCGGGTGCTGACAGCAGCGGTCGAGATATCAGAACAGGCGCTGGATGCGGACGGCGAGGACATGGTGCTGACTGGCCAGACCCGCCTGATGGGCCTGCAAGGCATGTCGGACATGGACCGGCTGCGCGAATTATTCGAGGCTTTCTCGCGCAAGCGGGAAATACTGGCCTTGCTGGAACGTTGTACCCAGGCGCCGGGCGTGCGCGTTTTCATCGGCAAGGAAAGTGGCCTGGCGCCGCTGGACGGCTACACGCTGATCACCGCGCCTTATGCCAGCCATGGCAAGACTCTGGGCGTGTTGGGCGTGATCGGTCCAACCCGGATGGCCTATGACCGGGTCATTCCCATCGTCCAGACGACGGCAAGCCTGCTGGGCGAGGCCTTGAATCCCGAGTCCACGACCCCATAAGGGCGGCAGGCCCTGTGTAAGGGGCGGAAAGGGAAGCCAAGCATGCAGCATGAAAATCCGACGTCCGGGACGGACGAGTGGGCCGCGTCGGCCCCGGTAAATGAAGTTGAAGCGCTGTTGGGTGAGGTCGATCAGCTCCGGGCAACAGTTGTCGCGCTCAAGGACGAGACCTTGCGCGAGCGCGCGGAGCTCGACAACCAGCGCAAGCGGCTGGCCCGCGACGTGGACATGGCCCGCAAGTTCGCCAATGAACGCCTGCTGTCCGAACTGCTGCCGGTACTCGACAGTCTTGATGCCGGATTGGCTACCACCGGCGATGACGCCAGCGCTCTGCGCGCCGGCCTCGACCTGACCATGAAGCAATTGCTGAAAGTCGCAGGCGACAACGGCCTGGTCGTGGTCAGCCCCCTGGGCGACGTGTTCAATCCCGATTTGCACCAGGCTATCAGCCAGGCAGATCCCGGCGGCGCCGCGCCCGGCACCGTGCTGCAGGTCTTCCAGAAGGGCTACCTGTTGAACGACCGACTGTTGCGTCCGGCCCTGGTGGTCGTTGCCCGACACGACGATTGATGAATTTGGCCCATCGAGCGTCTTGAAAAGCGCGTGAAGACCTCCAGATAAGGCACAGGCATTTATTCGCGGACCAGTCCTGCTGGCCGCCAGCAAAAAAGGAAAACGAGACATGGGCAAGATCATCGGCATCGACCTGGGCACCACCAACAGCTGCGTTGCGGTCATGGAAGGCGGCGTCGCCAAGGTCATCGAAAACTCCGAGGGCGATCGCACCACGCCTTCCATCGTCGCCTTCACCAAGGATGGCGAAGTGATCGTCGGCGCCTCCGCCAAGCGCCAGGGCGTGACTAATCCGAAGAACACCTTCTACGCCGTCAAGCGCCTGATTGGCCGCAAGTTCACCGACGCGGAAGTGAAAAAGGACCTTGACCTGGTCCCGTATGGCATCACCGCGCATGACAATGGCGACGCCTGGGTGCAGACCAGCGACGGCCGCAAGATGGCGCCGCAGGAAATTTCCGCGCGCGTGCTCGAGAAGATGAAGAAGACGGCCGAAGCCTACCTGGGCGAGACCGTTACCGAAGCGGTCATCACCGTGCCGGCCTACTTCAACGATAGCCAGCGCCAGGCAACGAAGGACGCGGGTCGCATCGCCGGTCTCGACGTCAAGCGCATCATCAACGAGCCGACCGCGGCCGCGTTGGCCTATGGCATGGACAAGAAAGGTGGCGACCGCAAGATTGCCGTGTATGACCTCGGCGGCGGCACCTTCGACGTGTCGATCATCGAGATCGCGACCATCGACGGCGAAAGCCAGTTCGAAGTGCTGGCCACCAATGGCGACACCTTCCTGGGCGGCGAAGACTTCGACAAGCGCGTCATCGATTTCCTGGTGGAAGAATTCCAGAAAGAGCAGGGCATCGACCTGCGCAGGGACCCGTTGGCCCTGCAGCGCCTCAAGGATGCCGCCGAACGCGCCAAGATCGAACTCTCCACCTCGCAGCAGACCGACGTCAACCTGCCGTACGTAACAGCCGATGCCTCTGGCCCAAAGCACCTCAGCATCAAGCTGACCCGTGCCAAGCTCGAGGCGCTGGTCGAGGAACTGGTCAAGAAGACGATCGAGCCTTGCCGAATCGCAATGAAGGACGCCGGCGTCAGCAACAGCGACATCAGCGACGTGATCCTGGTCGGCGGCCAGACGCGCATGCCGCGCGTGAAGGCAGCCGTTACCGAGTTCTTCGGCAAGGAACCGCGCCAGGACGTCAATCCGGATGAAGCTGTCGCCATCGGCGCCGCAATCCAGGGCGGCGTGCTCGCAGGCACCGTGAAGGACGTGCTGCTGCTCGACGTGACACCGCTGTCGCTGGGCATCGAGACCATGGGTGGCGTGTTCACCAAGATCATCGAGAAGAACACCACC
>JBBRXD010000113.1:0-7145 GCA_038248775.1 Lysobacterales bacterium
CAGATCTTCACCGGCATCTTCCTGACGATGCACTACAAGCCGAGCGCGCTGGAAGCCTTTGCCTCGGTTGAATACATCATGCGTGATGTGTCCGGCGGCTGGCTGATCCGCTACATGCACTCGACCGGCGCTTCGCTGTTCTTTGTGGTGATTTACCTGCACATGTTCCGTGCACTCATCTACGGATCGCACCAGAAGCCGCGCGAACTGGTCTGGATCCTGGGCATGCTGATCTTCCTGACGCTGATGGCAGAAGCCTTCATGGGCTATGTGCTGCCGTGGGGCCAGATGAGCTACTGGGGCGCACAGGTGATCATCAACCTGTTCGGTGCCATTCCATTCGTTGGCCCTGAGCTGACCGAGTGGATCCGCGGCGACTACCTGGTTTCCGATGCGACGCTGAACCGTTTCTTCGCCCTGCACGTGATCGCGCTTCCGCTGGTGATCCTGCTGCTGGTCGTGCTGCACCTGGGCGCACTGCACGAAGTTGGTTCCAATAATCCCGACGGCGTGGATATCAAGAAGCTGAAGGATCCGACCACCAAGATCCCCTTGGACGGCATCCCCTTCCACCCGTACTACACGGTGAAGGACCTGTTTGGCGCCGGCTTCTTCCTGACCATTGCCGCGTTCATCCTGTTCTTTGTGCCGACGTTCGGCGGATTGTTCCTGGAACACGACAACTTCGTGCAGGCCAACCCGATGGTCACGCCGTTGCACATCAAGCCGGTCTGGTACTTCACGCCTTACTACGCGATGCTGCGCGCGGTCCCGGACAAGCTGTTCGGCGTGATGACGATGGGCGGCTCGGTGCTGATCCTGTTCCTGCTGCCCTGGCTTGATCGCAGCCCTGTGAGGTCGATCCGCTACCGCAGCATGATTTCCAAGGTGATGGTTGCGCTGTTCGTGCTGGTCTTCGTGACCCTGGGCTGGCTGGGCATGCAGTCTGGCAGCACGACCCAGACCTGGGTCGCACGCGGGCTGACCTTCTTCTACTTCGCTTTCTTCATCACCATGCCGATCTGGACGCGCCTTGGCACGTTCAAGCCGGTGCCTGAGCGAGTGCCCGTGCATGACTAAGCTTCGTTTCCATTTTCTGAAGGGCCTCGCGCTGGCGCTGGCTTTGTCGCCAATGCTGTCTACTGCCTCGGAAGGCGGCGCCAAGATGAAATCGGCGCAGATCGACCTGACCGACAAGGCATCGCTGCAGCGCGGCGCCAGCTTGTACATGAACTACTGCTCGGGCTGCCACTCGCTCAGCTACCAGCGCTACGCACGCATGGGCGAAGACCTGGGCCTGACCCAGCAACAGGTCGAGCAGAACCTGATCTTCACCGATGCCAAGATCGGCGAAACCATGGACACGGGGATGGATGCGGCCAACGCGACCACCTGGCTGGGCAAGGCGCCGCCGGACCTGAGCGTGGTTGCGCGTACCAAGGCCGAGGGTGGCGACTGGATCTACAACTACCTGTTGTCCTTTTACGTGGACGAGTCGCGTCCGATGGGCTGGAACAACACCGTGTTCCCGGGCGCATCGATGCCGCACGTGCTCTGGGAAATGCAGGGCATGCAGCATCCGGTGCTCGAACCCAAGCGCAAGGGCGCTAACGGTGAGGCGGAGGCCTGCCACCAGGGCGAGGTCCAGGGCCAGTGCATCAAGGGCTTCGTGATTCCCGATGCGCAGAAGGGCAGCATGGACGCCGAGCAGTACGATCGCGTCGCCCGCGACCTGAGCACTTTCCTCACTTATGTCGGCGAGCCTTCTGCAGTCAAGCGCGAGGCAATGGGCGTGTGGGTCGTCCTGTTCCTGGCCTTCCTTACGTTCTTGGCGTACCTGCTGAAATCCGAGTACTGGCGCGACGTGCACTGAGTCACGCTTTCCGGCGCGCGCGCCGGAGGCCTTGCGCATTCCCTGCCGTTTCGGCAGGGTAGGGCTTGGACAATCCACGGCAGGGGGCCGCGGTGTCCCCTCGAGGTGCCCTTGATGGCCGCTAGTCCGCGTATCCGCAACGCATTGACGCTGTTTTCTTCGCCCGATTGTGTGGTCTGCCACCGGGTACGCCTGGTGCTGGCAGCGAAGGGTGTCAGCTACGAGCTGGTCCCCGTGGACACGGCCAATCCGCCCGAAGACCTGCTCGATCTCAATCCCTACCATTCGGTGCCGACGCTGGTAGACCGCGACCTCGTCCTGTACGCGGCATCCGTGGTGAGTGAATACCTCGACGAGCGTTATCCGCATCCGCCGCTGATGCCGGTGGATCCCTTGTCGCGCGCGCGCTTGCGCCTGGCGATGCTTCGGGTCGAACTGGAATGGGTGCCGCATGTGCAGGCCATCCAGAACGGCAGCAAGACGCAGGCGGAAGCCGCGCGCAAGCGGCTCAAGGAACAGTTGCTCGGCGCGTTGCCATTGTTCAAGGCGGCGCGGTTTTTCCTGAATTCCGAAATGAGTCTTGCCGACTGCGCGGTTGCGCCGATCGTCTTCCGCCTGCCGGCCCTGGGAATCATCCTGCCCAAGGAAGCAAAGTTGATCGAAGACTATGGCCTGCGCATTTTTCGCAACCCCGGTTTCCTGCGCAGCCTGACACCGGAAGAAAAGCTTCTTCGCGAGTTGCCTGCGTGAGTGACGCAACACCGATGACTTCCAACCGCCCGTACTTGCTGCGGGCGCTGTACCAGTGGATCGGCGACAACTCCATGACCCCGCACCTGCTGGTTGATGCGACGCGCGAGGGCGTGCAGGTGCCGGCATCCACGGTGAAGGAAGGGCGCGTGGTGCTCAACATCGCCGCACGCGCCGTCGCCAACCTGGACCTTGGCAATCGTGACGTTCGCTTCAAGGCGCGCTTTGGCGGCGTGAGCCAATCGGTGGTGGTGCCGATGTCGGCGATCCTGGCGATCTACGCGCAGGAAACGGGGCAGGGAATGATGTTGCCCGAAGACGGTGGGACGATGTCCGCCGATGAAGCCGATTCAAGCCCCGAGCCGTCAGACGATGGCCCGAAGCGGGGCGGCCACCTGCGAGTGGTCAAGTGAATTCGGTTTCAGTTGATCGTCTCGACCGTGCGCGGCATCGGGCCGACCAGGCTTTCAAGGTCGCTGCCCAGCATGGTGATGAGGCCGGCGTGCCGATCCTGGCCGCCATCGGAATATTCAAAACGGTACTGGCGCTGCCAGCGAAGGCTGCCCCGGGCATCGCGGCCAAGCCTGAGGCGAACCTGGTGCACGCTCTGGTCGAGCCACTGCACGCCAGCGTGCTTACAGGCCTGGCGACCGTGCACCGCGGCATTTTCGGCCGCAGCGCGCCCCGAAAACCAGAACGTGACGGCAGCTGCCAGTGCCAGCAGGACAAACAGGGAAATACTCATACCCCTAGTGTGGGGCTGCATGGGAGCTGGCTCAAGTCGGCTAAGATGGGCCCTGCCAACCGCAGTAGTGGCCCGGCATTTTCGCTGGAGGGCGAGAGATGAAACTGGTGTTTCCCAACGGCGAGCATGGGCAGGTACTGCTGAACCCGGGCGTGAATCCCATCGGTTCAGACGCGCTGGGCGCCGCAGTGCTTCGCCTGGAAGGGATATTGCCAGTGCATTGCGTGATCCACCTGACCAGCAGCGGTGCCAACCTGCAGGTGCCTGCCGGCGCGGGGCCTGTGTCGGTTAATGGCAAGCCCGTAACCGACATCATGGGGCTGCGTTCCGGTGACCTGTTGTCGATCGGCCCGGTAATGGCCAAGTACGTGGTGGTGGAGGAAGCGCGGGCCCTTTCCGCTGCCGATGCCGACGAAAACAATGACAACGCCACTCGTGTCCGGTTGGCGCTACCCAAGTTCCTGTTGCGCGGCGTTTCCGGTGCGGTCTTCAGCAAGGTGTTCCCGATCACCGGTCCGGTGGTCATCGGCCGCGCCGCCGAGTGCGACATCTCGGTGCCCGCCGACGAAATGTCGCGCCGGCATGCGCTGGTCAAGCCAACGAAGGAAGGTTTGTCGGTCGAAGACCTCGGGTCGGCCAACGGCACCTACATCAACAACAAGCGGGTCAGCCAGGGCTTCCTGAAGCCCGGGGATGAGCTGCGGCTGGATGCAGTGCGATTCATGCTGGTATCGCCGGGTATGGAAATGCATGCGCCGCCGCCAAAGGTTTCAGCGAAGTCGCCTGGCCTGACTACCGGGCAGAAGTTGCAGATCTGGGCCCTGGCCTTGCTGACGCTGTCCGGGCTTTCGGTGATCATCCTGCTGTTGCTCAAGCGCTGGAATTAAGCGTGGTCGCCCAGCCGCATCGAAAAATCGATCGCATGCACGTGCTTGGTAAGCGCGCCAACCGAAATGCAATCCACGCCAGTCAGCGCGATCTCGCGCACCCGTTGCAGGTCCACGCCGCCTGACACTTCCAGCGGAATCTTTCCGGCGGCGATGCGCACAGCCTCGCGCATGTCGGCAAGTGAGAAATCATCAATCAGTATTCGCGTGCAATCGGTGTCCAGCGCCTGATGCAATTCATCGAGTGACTCCACCTCGATGATCAGTGGCAACTGCGGGTAGCGGGCCCGGGCCGTCGCGGCAGCGGCGGCGATTGAGCCGGCTGCCAGGATATGGTTTTCCTTCAGCATCACCGCGTCGTACAGGCCAAGGCGATGGTTGTTGCCGCCGCCGATGCGCACCGCGTATTTTTGCGCAGCGCGCAGGCCGGGCAGGGTCTTGCGGGTATCGAGGATCCGCGCGCCGGTGCCAGCGATGGCGGCGACGAATTCAGCCGTGCGCGTGGCGGTGGCGGAGAGCGTCTGCAGGAAATTCAGGGCGCAGCGTTCGGCGCTGACCAGCGCGCGGGAGTTGCCCTCGAATCGGCAGACGACGGTCTGCGTGTGTACGCGTTCACCTTCTGAAACCGACCACTGCACGCGCCACGCCGGATCGAGCCGGGTGAAGCAGGCGTCGAACCACGGGCGCCCGGCGATGACGGCCGATTCCCTGGCGATGACATAGCCGCGCTGGATGGCTTCAGGCAGCAGCGACGCGGTGACATCACCTTGGCCCAGGTCCTCGGCCAGGGCGCGGTCGACATCGGCTTCCACCTGCGCCTGCGATGGCGTTACCTGTGACGGCGATAGCAGGCCACCCGCCACGATCAGCGCGGGAAGCCGGGGATGGATGCCGTGGCGATGGCCTCGTCGGCCAGCAACACCGGGATGCCGTCGTCGATCCGGTAGAGGGTCTGGTGGTCGCGGGTGATCAGGCCTTCGCTGATCGGTTCCGATTGCGTGCTGCCATCGGCCCGTTGCAGTCCACCGGCGGCGATGGCTGCGTTCCACGCGGCCAGCTCGGCCTTGTCCAGCAGCGCCAGGGGCTGCTTGGTGACGGGGCAGCACAGGATGTCGAGCAGCTTGCGGTCCATTGGGGTCGTAGAGTCAGCCGTGGGATGCGTCTAGAATACGCGCTTCGCCCCGTCCGGTGGACCATGGAACTGCCATGAGCACAAGCAATGCGCCCACCGTCGGAGTCGTCATGGGGTCCCGCAGCGACTGGGACACCATGCAGCATGCGGTCGCCCGCCTGGAAGAAATGGGCATCCGCTGCGATGTGCAGGTGGTGTCGGCGCACCGCACCCCCGACCTGTTGTTCCAGTACGCCGAGACGGCAGCGACGCGCGGCATCCGGGTGATCATCGCCGGCGCTGGCGGCGCGGCGCACCTGCCCGGGATGCTGGCGGCCAAGACCCGCTTGCCCGTGCTTGGCGTGCCAGTGCAAAGCAAGGCGCTGAACGGGCTCGATTCACTGCTGTCCATCGCGCAGATGCCAGCCGGTATTCCGGTGGCGACCTTTGCCATTGGTGCCGCCGGTGCGGCCAATGCCGGCTTGTTCGCGGCAGCCATCCTTGCCTTGACGGATATTGAAATCGCCCATGCGCTGGATGCTTTCCGCGCCCGGCAAACCCAGGACGTACTCGACCAGTTGGACCCCCGGCCGGCGTGACTACTGTCGGTATTCTTGGCGGCGGGCAACTGGCCCGCATGCTCGCGCTTTCCGGCGCGCCGCTGGGCTTGCGGTTCCTGGTGCTCGACAGCACCGCCGATGCCTGTGCCGCGCAGTTCGTGCCGAGCCTGCAGGCCGATTACCGCGACCAGCCGGCGCTTGCCGCATTCGCCTCGCGCGTTGATGTGGCCACCTTCGATTTCGAAAACGTGCCGGCCGAATCGGCGCAATGGCTGGCGGAGCGCATACCGGTTTTCCCCAGCCCGCGCGCGCTCGCGATTGCGCAGGACCGCCTCGCTGAAAAATCCCTGTTCCGTGAATTGGGCATCGGCACGCCCGATTTCGTTGACATCGATTCACGCGAAGGCCTGCGCGCCGCCATCGAAAAAATCGGCATGCCGGCCATCCTGAAGACGCGACGCCTGGGTTACGACGGCAAGGGCCAGTTCCGGATCAAGACGTCGGCCGACATCGAGGCGGCGTGGCAGTCCCTGGGTTCGCAGGCGACGTCGGTCGGGCTGATCCTTGAAGCCTTTGTGCCATTCCAGCGCGAGCTGTCGGTGCTGGCCGTGCGTGGCAGGGACGGCGAGTTCCGCGCCTGGCCGCTTACCGAAAACTGGCACGAGAGCGGCGTGCTATCGGCAAGCCTCGCGCCCGCTACCGTGGACGAAGCGCTGAGCGCGGCAGCCATCGGCAACGCCCGACGCGTCGCCGAAGCGCTGGACTACGTGGGCGTGTTCGCGCTGGAGTTGTTCGTGCATGAAGGTCGGCTGCTGGCCAACGAGATGGCGCCGCGCGTGCACAACTCCGGCCACTGGACGATTGAAGGCGCCGAGACATCGCAATTTGAAAACCATCTTCGTGCGGTGCTTGGCCTGCCGCTGGGCAGTACCCGCAGCATTGGTCAGTCGTGCATGCTCAACTGGATTGGCGATCTGCCAGAGGCCGCCGCCATTCTGGCGGAGCCTTGCGGGCATTGGCACGATTACGGCAAGACGGCTCGCGAGGGTCGCAAGGTCGGCCATGCGACCTTGCGCGCCGACACCCGCGCTGAGCTTGCCGATGCGCTAAAGCGCGTAGGCGCCGCCCTGTCCCGCGAAGCCCAGGTAGCCCCCGCCCTCGCCCGCCTCTTGTAGCAGCGGCCTTTGTGGGAGCGGCCTTTGTGGGAGCGGCCTTGGCC
>JBBRXD010000114.1:0-7112 GCA_038248775.1 Lysobacterales bacterium
GGGATTGCGGATGGTGTGGTATTCGTGCGGCGGCAGCAGGCTGCCCGCCGTGCCGGTGCCGGCCATCAGGGTCTCGTGCATGCTGAAGCGGCTCTTGTCGCCCGCTTGCTCCTCGAGCTCGTAGCGGGTGATTTCCAACTGCCCCTGCCACACGCCTTCCACGCACCACAGGCCGCAATGGTCATGGATCGGGGTGCCCTGGCCGGGCGCCCAGGTCATGGCGACCACGCTGAAGCCCTTTTCCAGGCAGGCGTAGATTTCGCGACGGGCGTAGTGGCCATCAAGCGGCTCGAACACGCAATCGGGCAGGGACACGGCCTGGTCGCGGATCAGGCGGCATAGACCGTCGCGCAGGCTGTGGGTCAGCGCCTCGTCATTGGGCTGGGCATAGGCTGATTCGATGACGGCAACCAGCGCGTCACGGCCGCGGAATTGGGGATAGTCCATGGGCCAAGTCTACAACCGGGCGAGGAAGCCGGCGATGACCGGCCCGAAATGTTCGATGTCCACCAGGAAGGCGTCGTGGCCCTGGGGAGATTCAAGATTCACGAATTCAGCTTGCGCTCCTCCCCTGCGCAGCCCGTCGGCCACTTCTTGCTGCTGCTGCAGCGGGAACAGGATGTCGGTGTGCACGCCGATGGACAGGGATTTCCCGACCCTGATTCGCGCCAGACCCGCCATCACGTCGCTGTCGGCGTATTCAGCCAGGTCGAACCAGTCCATGCACCGGGACAGGTACAGATAGCAGTTGGGGTCGAACTGGTGCACGAAACGGCGGGCGTGGCCTTCGAGGTAGCGTTCGACTTCAAACTCCAGCCCGAAGGGATCGTCCTCGCGAACTTCACTGTCCAGGCGCACGCGTCCGAAGCGGCCGTCCCATTCCATCGCCGACCGGTAGGTCACCACGCCCAGCTTGCGGGCCATGCGCATGCCATTTTCGGGATAGCTGTCGTCGTTGTAGTTGCCGTGGTTCCAGGCCGGATCGAGCCGGATCGCCTCGCGTTGCAGTGACCGGATCGCGATGGAAAACGGCAGCGCGCGGGCGCTGCCCGACACGTTGATGTGGCTGCGCGACGAACCGGGATGCAGGAACAGGTAGGCCAGCGCTGACATGCCGCCCATGGAATTGCCGATCACGCAGGCCAACTGCCCGATACCCAGTGCGAGCACCACTTCGTGCGCGGCGTTGGCGATGTCTTCCACCGACAGGTCGGGGAAATCCAGACGATAGGCTTGCCCGGTTTCGGGATTGGTTGATGCGGGGCCCGTCGAGCCCTTGCAGCTGCCCAGCGAATTGACGCAGATCACGAACCAGCGGTTGCTGTCGATGTATTTACCGGCGCCCAGCATGGCTTCCCACCAGCCTGCTTCGGGATTCTCCGGGGTGGCCGCGGCGTGCGCATTCGGCGACAGCCCGGTCAGGATCAGGATCGCATTATCGCCAGCGGGGTTGAGCCGGCCCCAGGTCTCGTAGGCTATGCGGCCATTACGCAGGCTTTCGCCGCGCTTGAACTGGAATGGCGACGACAGGTCGATGTACTTCGTGCCAGCGGCGATGAACTCGGTCACGGTACGGTCCGGTTGAGCACGAGGGCTGCCGATGATCCGCCCTTGGTCTCGACCACGACAGGATCGGCTTCAATGTCACCGCTCGCGGACGTTGCATCGCCCGAACGGCTAAGGCGCGCCATCACCACCACTTGCGATTGTGAGCTCAGTTTGGCGGTTGGCATCAGGCTGTCGGCGTCGCTCAAGCCGACGACCAGGGGGAGTTTTCCAAGCACCACGCGCTTTGCAGCCAGTGGCGGTCCGCCACCTTCCAGATTGCGCGCATAGACGAAGATCGTATCGCCCTCGCGAGCCTGACCGGAGAGCACGCCATCAATGGAAATCTCCACGCTGACCAGGGCAACGGCGGCTTCGGGCTCCGGCAGCGCTTCCATCCCGGCGGCACTCCGCGCGCTGTTGATCTGTTCGCGAAGCGCACCCGCCGCGTCCGGTTGCAGCATCGGCAACAGTCGTTCCCAGTTGGCGGTTGCCTCGGCCGGTTTTCCGGACTGGAACTGATGCATGCCCAGGAAGAACAACGCGCGCTGGTTTTGCGGATTGTTCGCGATGGCGCTTTCGAGCATGGCGACTGCTTCAGGCGGGAAGCGTCGGTCGGCGGAACTGCGCAGCAGGGCTTCGGCGTATTCCACCGGCACGTCCACGTCATCGGGCCGCAGCTTGATGGCGCGTGCGTAGCTGTCGCGCGCTGCGGCGAATTTTTCGGTAGCCATGTACGAGCGGGCGAGCACCACCAGGTTCTCGAAACTTTCCGGTTCGCCGGCAATGCGACGCTGCAATTGGGCGACGGCTTCCTCGACCGTGGCTGGCGGCTTGACGTTGGCCGGGTCCAGCGCATCCGGTTCACCTTTCAGCAGGTACAGGCCAGCGGCGGAAAGCGGCAGCAGCAGCGCGATGGCGATGGCCAGGCCTCGCGACCGCTGCCAGAGGGTGGCGATCGCGAACGCGATGGCGATCAGGGCGAGCAAGGCGGCAAAAAACACGAAAGAACCCATCACCACTCCTGTTCCTGTTCGCTGGGCGGTGCGCCGCCTGTTACTTTTTGCTTGCGCACGATGACGATGATCGCAATCGCGCCGCCGAGTAACAGCAGGCCCGGGCCGAACCAGAGCAGCCATGTCCGCGGCTTCAGCTCCGGTCGGTACAGCACGAAATCAGTGTAGCGCTCGACCAGGAAGGTCTTGATCTGAGCATCGCTGTTTCCGTCGCGCATCAAATGCAGGACTTCGAGCCGCAGGTCCTGGGCGATCATGGCATTGGAATCGGCCAGCGACTGGTTCTGGCACATCACGCAGCGCAGTTGTTCGGTAAGCGCGCGGAAGCGGCGTTCTTCGGCACGGTCAAGAAACTGGATCGGGCGCGCGGGTGCAGCCGAGGGGCCTGGCGCGCTGGTGACCGGTGCGGCGGCACCCGGCTGGGCGGTAGTACTCGCCTGCGCGGCAGGCGTGGCCGCCACAAGCATGATAATCACTACCAGCGCGAAGCTGAGCTTGCCGATCATGGCTTGATCCCCATCGCCGCCAACTGGGGCTCGACCTCGTCGCGCAGAACGGATTCAGTAATCGGCCCGACGGTCTTCCAGACGATCATGCCCTTGGCATCCACCAGGAAACTTTCCGGCGCGCCGTAGATTCCCCAGTCAAGCGCGGCGCGACCTTCTTCATCGGCAATGACCAGTGAATAGGGATTGCCAAATTCCTGCAGCCAGCGTTGTGCGTCTTCCGGCGCATCCTTGTAGTCGTACCCAATGATCCGGATGCGACCCGAGCGCGCCAGCTTGGTGATTTGCGGATGCTCCTCGCGACAATTGACACACCAGCTGCCCCAGACGTTGAGCAGGTAAGGCGCGCCCAGCAGGTCCTTGTCGCTGACCATTCGTCCGGGTTCGCCCAGCACCGGCAGCGAAAACGTGGGCACGGGCTTGCCGATCAGCGGTGAGGGAATGGCGCTGTTGTCCTTGCCCGAATTCATGCGCACGCCGACGTACAGCAGCGCCGCCAGGCCAATGAAGACGAACAGGGGCAACAGGCGGCGGATCATGCTTGATTCACCGGGCGCCGGAAGCGCTTGTCGAAGACCACGGCGAAACCACCGATGGCCATCATCAATGCGCCCAGCCAGATCAGGCGGATGAAGGGCTTCACATACAGGCGAAGCGCCCAACTGCCATCCGGCCCCAGCGAATCGCCCAGCGCGACGAACAGGTCGCGCTGCAGGCTGCCATGGATGTCGGCCTCGGTCATGATTGAACCGCCGCTGGCATAGGCGCGCTTTTCCGGCAGCAGCGTCACCACGGGCTTGCCGCCACGACTGACCTGCACGGTGGCGCGATCGCCCTGGTAGTTCGGGCCCTGCACGCGCTGCACGCCGTCGAAGCGGAATTGATAGCCGCGCATTTCGAAACTCTGGCCCGGTTTGGCCGCGACATCCTTTTCCTGGCTGGTGCTTTCAGTCATCAACACGCCAAAGACAAAAACGGCCAGGCCCAGGTGGGCCAGGGACATGCCGACCATCTCGGCAGTGAAGCGACCCTTGCCCTGCACGAAGCGCTGGCGAATGAAGCGCAGCGTGCCCAGCAGCAACCAGGCGCCACCGAGGAAGGCTGCCGCCGTTTTCCAGGTACTTTCAGGCCACGCGAAGAATGCGATGACGGCGACCGCGAGTGCCACCAGCGCCCAGGGCAGCAGCATGCGCATGGGAAGAGAAGCTTGCTCGCGCTGCCAGCGGGTGAGTGGGCCGAACGGAACAAGCATCACCAGCGGCGCCATCAGCAGCATGAACAACAAGCCGAAATAAGGCGAGCCGACCGAAATCTTGCCCAGGTCCAGCGCTTCAGCAAGCAGCGGATACAAGGTGCCAAGCAGTATCATCGCAGCGGCAGCGGTCAGCAGCAGGTTGTTGGCCAGCAGCAGGGTTTCGCGCGAATAGGGCGCGAAGGGCTGGCCCTTCTGTTCGGTGGGCGCGCGCAATGCGAACAGCAGCAACGAGCCGCCAATCACCAGCGCCAGGAAGACCAGGATGAACAGGCCGCGATCCGGATCGGAGGCGAAGGCGTGCACCGAGGTGAGGACGCCCGAGCGAACGAGGAACGTGCCGAGCAACGATAGTGAAAACGCGCTGATCGCCAGCAGCAGCGTCCAACTGCTGAAGCTGCCGCGCTTTTCGGTGACGGCCTGCGAGTGCAACAGCGCCGTGCCGACCAGCCAGGGCATGAAGCTGGCGTTTTCGACCGGATCCCAGAACCACCAGCCGCCCCAGCCCAGTTCGTAATAGGCCCAGAAACTGCCGAGCGCAATACCCAGGGTAAGGAAGGCCCAGGCAACATTGGTCCACGGCCGCGACCAACGCACCCACTGTGCATCCACCCGGCCGTCGATCAATGCCGCGATGGCGAAGGCGAAGGCCACCGCGAAGCCCACGTAACCGGTGTACAGCAGCGGCGGGTGGAAGATCATGCCCGGGTCTTGCAGCAGCGGATTCAGGTCGTGTCCCTCGATGGCGGCAGGCAACAGCCGCTCGAAGGGATTGGAGGTGAAGATGAGGAAGGCGAGGAAGCCCGCGCTGATCCAGCCCATCACCGCCAATACCCGGGCGACGACGATATCGGGCAGCGACTTCGAGAACACGGCAACGGCGGCGATCCATAGCGCCAGGATCAACACCCACAGCAGCAGCGATCCTTCATGCGCGCCCCACACGGCGGTGACCTGGTAGATCGCCGGCAGCAGGGTGTTGGAATTGGTGGCGACATACGCCACCGAAAAATCATGTACCACGAACGCATGGGTGAGGATGGCGTAGGCGACGCCGAGCAATGCGAGCTGCGAAAATGCCAGCGGCCGCGCGCTGGCTATCCAGCCATCGATGCCGCGTTGTGCACCGACCAGGGGCAGGGTCCCAAGGAGCACCGCCAAAAGCAGCGCCAGTATCAGTGCGACCAGGCCCAGTTCGGGCAGCACTCAGCTGGCTCCGCAGCTTGTTGTATGCATCGCCGCACCCTTGGCCATCGCGTCGGCGACTTCCTTGGGCATGTAGGTTTCATCGTGCTTGGCCAGGACTTCGCCGGCGATGAATTCACTGCCCTGCATCCGACCCGTGGCGATGACGCTGGTACCTTCGCGGAACATGTCGGGAAGGATGCCGCTGTAGGTCACTGGCACCTGGCGCACGCGGTCGGTCACGGCGAAGTGCATGTCCAGCGTGCCGTCGGTCCGCCGCAAGCTGCCTTCGCAAACCACGCCACCCAGGCGGAAGCGCGCATCGCGCGGGGCCGACCCTTCGCGCACTTCGGTCGGCGTGTGCAGGTAGGTCAGGTTTTCCTGCAAAGCCAGCACGATGAAGGTGCCGGCAACCGCGGCGGCAGTCAGGATCAGTCCGATCAGTGCGAGGCGACGCTTTCGGGTGGGATTCATCAGGATTTCTTCGCTTGTTGACGACGAATTCGCAGTGCGATGCTGCGCCGTGCCTGCGCCAGCTTGATGCGCGGCACCAGGTAGTCCCAGGCCAGCACGACCGCGAACACGGCGTAGGCGAAGCGGACGTAATCAATGTTCATTGCTGGTCATCCCCACGCTGTTGCGCACCCAGTCCTTGCCCGATTCCTGTTCCAGGTTCAGCACGCGTGCGCGCTGCAGCAGGGAGCCGAGAAACCAGAATTTCGTGCCGAGCGCGGTGGCGATCAGGGGCCACATCATGCTCGGATCCATCTTCGACGGGCCGATGAGGCGAATGGTTTCACCCTGGTGCAGCGTGTTCCACCATTCGACGGCGAAATGCACGATCGGCACGTTGACCACTCCAACCAGCGCGAGGAAGCACGCGGCGCGCGCAGCGGCGCGTCGATCCTCGATGGCGTTGTACAGGCCGATGACGCCAACATATAGGAACAGCAGCACCAGTTCGGAAGTCAACCGCGGATCCCAGGTCCACCAGGTGCCCCAGGTCGGCTTGCCCCAGATGGATCCGCTGGCCAGCGTGATAATGGTGAAGGCGGCGCCCACGGGTGCGCAGGCCATGGCGAGGTTTTCGCAGGCCTTGATGCGCCAGACCAGGGCAATGACGGCCTGGCTCGCCATCACGATGAAGATGAACAGGCTCATCCATGCCGCAGGCACGTGGATGTAGAGGATTCGGAAACTCTCGCCCTGCTTATAGTCGGCGGGCACCGAGTAAAGCGCGCCGTAGATGCCGATGGCCAGCCCGATGAAGGCGGCGGCGAAGCACCACGGCGCCCACTTCGCGGCGAAGCGATCAAACAGGGGCGGTGAGCCCGTTTTGTTGAACCAGAGGATGAGGCGATTCAAGGGACGATCAACCGGTCAGGTAAGTGCGATGCGCAGGGCGGTGGCGGCGGCGAGGGGTGCGAGGACAAGGCAGGCTGCCAGTCCCGCGGCCAACAGGTAGATGGCACCCATCCATGGCAGCCCTTGCGCGGCAGCCACCACGGCGCCCGCGCCGAACACCAGCACGGGCAGGAAAAGCGGCAGCGCCAACACTGCCAAAAGCATACCAGAGCGGCGTATTCCGACCGTCAACGCGGCGACAAC
>JBBRXD010000115.1:0-7035 GCA_038248775.1 Lysobacterales bacterium
CAGTTGTTTTTCCATTACGTCCAGAGCCTGGTAGCCACGCTCGCGCAGGCGCGGAAGTTCCGATCGACGCGCGCTGGCTTCAGGCAGCCAGCCCATGATGAAGCGGGCGACGGCGATGTAGGGCTCGTGGCTGTATTGTTCGAAGAACATCCACTGCAAGGCTTGCGCCCGCTGCCAGGGGTCCGATGGCAGCAAGGGCGAGCCCTCGGCCAGCAAGCACAGGATGGCATTGGATTCGGCGAGGACGCGGCCATCGGCCAGTTCGAGAAGTGGGACCTTGCCGTTGGGGTTTTTTGCCAGGTATTCCGGCGTGCGTGTTTCTCCCACCACACTGTTCACCTCAACCCAGCGATAGGCTCGGCCCGTCTGTTCGAGGCCCAACCGCACCTTGAAGCAGTTGCCCGAGGCCTTCATCCCGTAAATCGTCACCGCGTCCATCAACTCATGCCCTTTCGGCGCGGCGCGCCTGCCATTGCTCGCGGGTCTGTGCCCAGATATCGACCGGTTCGTTATCCAAGGGTGGCGGCAGCTTGCCAGGCCCGGTATTGATGGCCCCGAGGCGCACGGCCAGGGCCTGCGAAGCGACATTGCCGGGATGGATGGAGTGGATCACGGTGGTCCAGCCCAGGCTTTCGAAGGCCCAATCCACGGCCGCCAATCCGGCCTCCGTCGCAAAGCCCCTGCCCTGTGCAGAACGGTCCAGGGCCCAGCCCACTTCGGTGCCAGGCCAGCCTTCGGGTTGCCAGGGACCCAGCTGGCCGAGCCATCGGCCGCTTGATTTTTCGATAATCGAAAACATGGCGAAGCCTTGCAGCAGCCAGGCGCCCGGCATCTGCAGGAACTTGCGCCAGGCGGCGGCTCGTTGCAGCGTGCCACCGATGAATCGCATGTTGTCCTCATCAGTGTTCATGGTCGCGAACGCTTCAAAATCGGTCGCCTGCGGAACGCGCAGCAGCAATCGCTCGGTCTCGAGTATCGGCCCCTCGAACATATCAGCCCTCCCCGGCCCCAACGAGACTCAGAACGCGTTGATGCCGGTTACTTCACGACCGATCACCAACTGGTGCACGGTCTCGGTTCCTTCATAGGTGATGACGGACTCGAGGTTCAGCGCATGCCGGATAGGTGGATATTCGGTGGTGATGCCAGCGCCGCCCAGGATGTCGCGCGCCTCGCGCGAAATGTCCAGCGCCATGCGCACGTTGTTCCACTTGGCCAGCGAAACCTGTGCGTGTTGCATGTTGCCGGCATCCTTCAATCGGCCGAGCTGCAACGAAAGCAACTGCGCCAGGGTGATGCGGCGCGCCATGTCGGCCAGCTTCAGTTGCACGGCCTGGGTGGCGGCAATCGGTCGCTCGAACAGGATGCGCGACTTGGAATATTCCAGCGCGCACTGGAAGCTAGAAATGGCGGCACCGATCGGGCCCCAGGTAATGCCGTAGCGCGCCTGGGTCAGGCACCCCAGCGGGCCCTTGAGGCCCTTCACGTCGGGCAGGCGCTGGCTGTCGGGCACGCGCACGTTGTCGAAGAACAGCGCCGAGGTGACAGAGGCACGCAAGCTCATCTTCTTGTGCACTTCCTGCGCCGCGAATCCGGGCGTTCCCTTCTCGACCAGGAAGCCCTGGATGCCCTCATCGGTCTGCGCCCACACAATGGCCACATCGGCCAGGTTGCCATTGGTGATCCACATCTTGGCGCCGTTGATGATCCAGTCACCGCCGTCACGACGCGCGTTGGTCTTCATGTTGGCCGGATCGGATCCACCTTGTGGTTCGGTCAGGCCGAAGCAACCGATGACTTCACCGCGCGCCATGCGCAGCAGGTAGCGCTCGCGTTGTTCCTCGGAACCGTAGGCATAGATCGGGTACATGCACAGGGAACTCTGCACGGAAACGAAGCTGCGGATGGCGGAATCGCCGCGTTCGAGTTCCTGGCAGATCAGGCCATAGCTCACCGAATTCAGGCCCGCGCAACCGTATTTTTCCGGCAGCGATGAACCGAAAAGGCCGAGTGCGGCAATTTCCGGGACCAGCTCGGACGGAAACCGTGCCTGGTCGAAGCAGTCACCGATGATCGGTATCACGCGTTCATCGGTGAAGCGCGCGACCGAGTCCTGGATCATGCGCTCCTCGTCGGACAGCAGGGCGCGGACGTCAAACAGGTCGGTCGGATTCAGGGCCATCGGGATTGCCTAGCGGGTTGGTTAAACCACTATTTTAGCCCGAGTAGCCCTGCCGGCGCATGCACGCGCCGTGAATCAGTGCCCTCGCGGTAAGCGGTTTCAGCCCCGCTTGGTACCCGCTGCGGAGTCCGTTACGACGATCGCACCGTCCTTCATCAGCAGCCTTTCACCCGGCTTTGTGTCCATGCGCAGGGTGCCAGTAAGGTCGCGGTACTGCCAGTCAACGTCATAGCCGATGATCCGATCGCGCTCGCCCAGGCGTATCTGGTCGCCTGGATCCTTGCTGACGCGCTTGCTCAAAACCTGTCCACCCATCTGGTACTGGACTTCGTAGCCGATGGTCGTGGACTTCTGGCGGGTTTCGGTATGGCAGACACGCTGGGTTTGCGATGTGACGCGGCCGCCCTGGTGGCGGCGATCAACCTCGCGGCCGGCATAAGCACCGCCCACCACGCCTGCAACCGTGGCGAGCTTGCGTCCGTCACCGCCGCCGACCTGGTTACCGACCAGGCCACCGATCAACGCGCCAGCGATGGTGCCGTCCTTGTTGCCGAAGCGTTCCGGCTGGCGGACCTGCACCGACTGGTTGTTGCAAACCTGCTGCGGCACATCGGTGGTCTGGGTGATCGGCACGACGTCGGTCACATCCGCGTAAATCGGTTCGGTGACCCTGATCGGATCCGCACGAACCACCTGCGCATACTGCGGCCCGATCAGTCCGGTGCGGTAGGCGCCGATTGCCGCGCCGGTACCAAGGATGGCGACGAGCGCTACGACTAGTTTGTTGTTCATGCCTGTTCTCCTATTGGACGGCTAAGCCGTTCAGCGGGGCGATGATGGCCCCCAGGGCCTGAACAACAGCCGATTTCGCCGTGAAGTCGTTCATCCCGCATGTTAGTTTTAAACCCAAGGAGCCCTTACCATGTCCAGTCCCCTGCTCGGTCCCATCCTCGCGTTCGCGGGTCGCCTGCGCTTCCCGACCTTGTTCCTGATAACTGCAGGGCTGTTCCTGCTCGACGTGGTGGTACCCGACATGGTGCCCTTCGTCGATGAGATCCTGCTGGGGCTTGGAACGCTGATCCTGTCGTCCTGGAAACGCGGGCGCGGAAGCGACAAGCCGCCAGAACTCACGTAGCGCGTCAATGCCTCGGGCGCTGTTCGACAGCCACTGCCACCTGGATGCAGCCGAATTCGACGGTGATCGCGAAGCCGTCCTGCAGCGCGCCCGTGATGCGGGCGTGGCCGAACAACTGGTGCCAGCGGTGGACCATGACTCCTGGCCGAAACTGCGCGACATCTGTGCTGCCGACCCTGGCTTGCATCCGGCCTACGGCTTGCATCCGATGTACCTCAGCCAGCATCGGCCCGAGCACTTGCCGGCCTTGCGCGAGTGGATCGCACGCGAGTGTCCCCGCGCCATCGGCGAATGCGGGCTGGATTTTTTCGTGGACGGACTTGACGCCGAACAGCAACGGTATTACTTGCGCAAGCAGCTTGAGCTCGCCCGCGAGTTCGACCTGCCTGTCGTACTGCACGCCCGTCGCGCCGTTGAAGAGGTCACCGCCATGCTGCGAAGCATCGGCAGCTTGCGTGGGGTCATCCATAGCTACTCGGGCAGCGAGGAACAAGCCAGGCAGCTGTTCGGCCTGGGATTCATGCTCGGCATCGGCGGGCCACTTACCTACGACCGGGCCAAGCGCCTGCATCGGCTGGTGGCGGCCATGCCGCTGGAGTTCCTGCTTCTGGAAACGGACTCGCCCGATCAGCCCGACGCGCTGCATCGCAGCCAGCGAAACGAACCCGCGCGACTGGCCTTGGTGTTGGAAACCGTCTCTCGTTTACGAAATGCAGACCCCGATGAAATCGCAAGCGTGACGTCCGCCAATGCCAGGCGCTTGCTGCGCCTTTAGTCCTGCTGTATGGCCGCAGGCTGCTTGAGCAGGAGTTCGATGGCCTTGCCCACTGCGGCAAATGCAAAGCTTCCCGTCACGTGCGTTGCCGCGCCAAGTCCCGCCCCGCAATCGAGCTTCATGGCGGCATCAGGCCCTAGCGCGGGCCGCGTGCCGCAAACCGAACCGTCCGATTGCGGATAGCGCACGTTCTCCAGCGAATACACGGCAGGCACGCTGAAGTAACGATCCTTGCTTTTGGGGAAGTTGAAATCGGCGCGCAGCTTCTTGCGCACCAGTGCCAGCAGCGCATCGTGCTCGGTGCGTGACAGGTCGCGCACGCGGACCTGCGTCGCATCGGTCCGGCCACCCGCCGAACCGACCACCACCAGCGGCTGCTTTCGGCGACGACACCATGCGATGAGTTCGACCTTGCTGCGGAAACTGTCGCAGGCATCCAGGACCAGGTCGTAGTCACGGCCCAGCAACTCGGACAGGTTGGTCGGCAGCAGGAATTTCGCCACGGCATCCACTTGCGCCGCGGGATTGATGGCGACACAGCGTTCGGCCAGTACCTCGGCCTTGTTGCGCCCGAACTGGCCGTCCAGCGCATGCAACTGGCGATTGGTGTTGGACAGGCACACTTCATCGGCATCGATCAGCGTCAGCTTGCCCACGCCGCTGCGGACCAGGGATTCCACGGCCCACGATCCAACGCCACCGAGACCGACGACGCAGACATGCTTGCCGGCAAGGCGCTCCGCACTGCCGACGCCATAAAGCCGATCGATGCCGGAGAATCGGTCCCGCAGGATTTTTTGCATGCCATATTGTACGGCGGCGCATGCAAATACCGGCAGGCGGCTGCCATTCAGCCATCGGCGTTTACCTTTCAGCCATCGACCAGGGAAACCCCATGCGACTTGCCCTATACGCTGGCCTGTTGGCCGTCGCCGCACTTTCGGCTTGCACCAGCACCACCCAGGTTCGCCCCGTCGCGCCGCCCGAGCCCGTTGCGCGTCCTGCGATTGTCCCCTCGGCGACCAAGCCCTGCACGAGTTGCGGACGGGTAGAGAAGATAGACGTGGTCCTGTCCACATCAGCGCCCACGGACAGAGCCGTACTGGGCGGCGTGGTGGGTGGCGTGCTGACGCGGCCGGCGACGACGCCGGGCGCCGCGACCGGCGCCGGCACGCGCAGTTACCGCCTTACCATCCGCCTTGATGGCGGCCGCCAACTTCTGGTCACGCAGAAAGTGATTTCCCCGAACCTGAAAGTCGGCTCGCGGGTGCGGGTTGAAGGCTCGCGCGTCATGTTGCTGCGCTGATGGCGGAGGCCGGGCTGCATTTGCGCCCCGTGCTAACCTTTACAGTAAATCCGGAGCAGCCCGAATGCGTTCATTGATCCTGTTGCTGGTCGGCCTTTTGGTCGGCGCGCTTTGCACACTGATTGCGGTCAATGCCCTGGACCGGGGCACCGCCTATCCCAACGCTGTCATGGCTTTGATGGGCCAGCAGATGAAGGCCATCGACAAGAGCATCAAGCAAAGCCGATGCGCATCCACTGACCTCACCCCGCGCCTGCAGACCCTGCGCTTCGTAGCCAATGACATCGAACCGGCATTTGCCGACATGCAGGACGAACTGCAGTTTGGCCGCTATGCCGCCGACCTGCGCGCCGCGGCGGATGCTGCCCTGATGACGCCGCCGGCCAACTGCGCGGCGGCTTCGGCAGCGCTTTCGACCCTCAAGAAGTCCTGCGACAGCTGCCACCGCGACTACAAGGGCTAGCACCCGACGCAGGGGCTGTTCTTGCGGCAGCGCAACATGCGTACTGGCTCACAATTGGCTATCGTCGGTTGGCCCGCGGCACACAGGGCCTTCTTGCCACCATTTTGGGGAGTCCGCATGACCCGTATTGTCCGAAACATCGTCTTGGCGACCGCGCTGGTCGCTGCTACCGGCACTGCCTTCGCTGCCCGGACGGGCGCGCAGCCCACCGTCCGTAACCCGCTTGCCATCGGCATGATCGCTGACAGCAGCAGCGCCCAGGCCTTCATGGGCCAGGTTGATTTCAAGATCACCAACAACAGCAGCAACGTCCTCAAGGTTCCCTACTGGCAGTTGCCTGGCGCCAACCAGGAAAGCAAGCTGTTCCAGGTTTATCACAACGGTCGGGTCGCCACCTATCTTGGCCCGATGATCAAGCGGCTTGCTCCGACCGAGTCGGACTATGTCGTGTTCCAGCCCTTCGAGACCAAGGTGTTCTCGGTCGACCTTAGCAAGAGCTACGACATGAGCAAGACCGGTGAGTACACGGTCAGCTTCGCATCGATGCTGGGCGGCGCCCGGACCGGCAAAGGCGAAATGGTCACCGACGGCAATGGCCGCATGGCCAGCCTCAGGTCGGCCACGCTGAAGTTGTGGGTTGATGCCAACAACACGCTGAAGGCACTGAAGGGCGACGTCCGCGCCAATGCCAAGCCAGGCGCTAGCGGCACCGTCGTCAATGGCGTGACCTATGTAGGTTGCACAACGGCGCGGATCAACGGCGGCACCGGTGCCGGCGCTGGCGCCGCTGCGGCCATCACTCAGGCTCGCCTCTACACCGAAAACGCCAAGGGCTACTTGAACGGCAACAGCCAGGGTGCGCGCTACACGACCTGGATGGGCGCCTACACCAGCACGCGCTACAACACGGTCACCGGCAACTTCGTGAAGATTGATACGGCCATGGACCAGTCCGCCGGCCAGATCAAGATCAACTGCGGCTGCAGCCAGAACTACTACGCCTATGTCTATCCGACCAGGCCGTATGAAATCTTCGTCTGCAAGGCTTTCTGGACGGCGCCCACAGCGGGTACCGACTCCAAGGCCGGCACCCTGATCCACGAGATGAGCCACTTCAATATCGTCGCGGGCACCGACGACGTGGTGTATGGCCAGGCGGGCGCGAAGAACCTGG
>JBBRXD010000116.1:0-6913 GCA_038248775.1 Lysobacterales bacterium
CAGTTCCTGTTCCAGTGGCTGGATGAACGGCGCGAAAATATCCAGCATCAGTGCCCCGCTCTCAACCAGGATCGCGCTCAAGTCCTGGTCAACGGCTGAGTTGACGACGATGGGGCGCACGCCCGCCTGCTCGCCGGCGAGGCGGATTTCATTCGCGGCCGCCAGGGCTTTGTCTGGCGTATCCACGAACGGAATGCGCAGGGTGCGGAAATCGGTTCCAGTGAACTGGGTAAGCAAGCTGTGGCCTATGGTTTCGGCGGTGATTCCGGTGCCATCGGAGATGAAGAAAACCGGTCTGGGCTGGGTCATGGGCTGCCGCCTGTGTGTTAGCGCACATTGTGCCCCAGCGGCCAGGCGCAAGGTTTGCTTGTCGCTGGGTTGCCCGGGGCGAGATAATGACGGTCTTGCTTCCTCGCCCCGACTTTTGGAGTCCGCCTTGAGCGCACACGTCCTTTGGCTGCACCAGTTGCGCATGTCCGACTTGGCCCAGGTTGGCGGCAAGAATTCCTCGCTGGGCGAGATGATCGGCCACCTTGATGAACTGGGCGTCAGCGTACCGGGCGGCTTCGCAACCACGGCAGATGCATTCATCGAGTTCGTCGAATTCAATAAGCTGTACCAGCGAATCGTCGACCGGCTGGCCTCGCTCGACATCGAGGACGTGGACGCGTTGGTCCAGGCCGGCAAGGAAATTCGCAGCTGGATCATCGCTGCGCCGCTGCAGCCCGCTTTGGAATCAGCGGTGCGCGAGGCCTATGCAAACCTTTGCGAGGAAGCCGGTAGCGCCGACATCGCGGTAGCCGTGCGTTCTTCGGCCACGGCAGAAGACCTGCCCGATGCCAGCTTCGCGGGCCAGCAGGAAACCTATCTCAATGTCACCGGCGTCGAGCAAGTGCTGCTGAAGATCCGGGAAGTGTTCGCCTCGCTCTACAATGACCGTGCCATCGCCTACCGCGTGCACCACGGCTTCAAGCACGAAGAAGTGCATGTCTCGGCCGGCGTGCAGTTGATGGTGCGCTCGGACATCGGCGCATCGGGCGTGCTGTTCACGCTGGACACGGAGTCTGGTTTCCGCGACGTGGTTTTCATCACCTCGAGCTACGGCCTGGGTGAGATGGTCGTGCAAGGCGCGGTCAATCCCGATGAGTTCTACGTATACAAGCCGACCCTGCGCGAAGGCCGCCACGCGGTACTGCGCCGCACCCTGGGCAGCAAGCTGATCCGCATGGTGTATTCGGATATTGACGGGGAGCGCGTGCGCACCGAGGAAACGCCAGCGGCGCTTCGTTCGCAATTTTCCATCAACGATGCCGATGTCGAGGAACTGGCGCGGCAGTCGTTGGTGATCGAGCAACACTACGGCCGGCCGATGGACATCGAGTGGGCGAAGGACGGCCACACCGGCAAGCTGTACATCGTGCAAGCCCGCCCCGAGACGGTGAAGTCACGCAGCAAGGTCACGCAGATCGAGCGCTACCATCTTTCCGGGCGCGGACCGATCCTGGTGGAGGGTCGTTCCATCGGCCATCGCATCGGTGCCGGCAAGGCCCGCGTGGTCCGCGGTATCGACCAGATGAACCAGTTCCAGGCCGGCGACGTGCTGGTGGCGGACATGACCGACCCCGACTGGGAGCCGATCATGAAGCGCGCTTCGGCCATCGTCACCAATCGCGGCGGTCGCACCTGCCATGCGGCGATCATCGCCCGCGAACTCGGCGTGCCTGCGGTGGTCGGCTGCGGCGACGCCACCGACCGCATTGCCGACGGCGCGGAAGTCACGATCAGCTGCGCAGAGGGCGATACCGGCTTCATCTACGAGGGCCTGCTGGCCTTCGAGAAGATCACCACCGACCTCGACAACATGCCGCCGGCCCCGCTGAAGATCATGATGAACGTCGGCAACCCGGAACGCGCCTTCGACTTCGCGCAGTTGCCCAACCAGGGTATCGGCCTGGCCCGCCTGGAGTTCATCATCGCGCGCCAGATCGGCGTGCATCCCAAGGCCCTGATCGAATATGACAAGCAACCGGCCGCCCTCAAGCAGCAGATTGATTCGCTGATTGCAGGCTACGCCAGCCCGGTCGATTTCTACGTCGAGCGGCTGGTCGAGGGCATCGCGACACTTTCGGCGGCGTTCGCGCCGCAGACGGTCATCGTCCGATTGTCTGACTTCAAATCCAACGAATATGCCGGCCTGGTTGGCGGCAGCCAATACGAGCCCCACGAAGAGAATCCGATGATCGGTTTCCGCGGCGCCTCGCGCTACGTGGACCCGAGTTTCGCCGACTGCTTCGCATTGGAATGCCAGGCGGTAAAGAAAGTGCGCGACCAGATGGGCCTGACCAACTGCTGGATCATGATCCCCTTCGTACGCACCCTTGACGAAGGTAGGAAAGTCATCGAGATTCTCGCGCGCAACGGACTGGTGCGTGGCGAAAACGGCCTGAAGGTCATCATGATGTGCGAAGTTCCATCCAATGCGTTGCTGGCCGATGAATTCCTGGAAATCTTCGACGGCTTCTCGATCGGTTCCAACGACCTGACCCAGCTGACCCTCGGCCTCGACCGCGACTCCGCCGTCGTCGCGCATCTGTTCGATGAGCGCGATGCGGCGGTAAAGAAGTTGTTGTCCATGGCCATCAAGGCCGCGCGCGCCAAGGGCAAGTACATTGGCATCTGCGGCCAGGGCCCGTCGGACCACCCGGATCTCGCCGACTGGCTGATGGCGCAAGGCATCGAATCGGTGTCGCTCAATCCCGACACCGTGGTTGACACCTGGCTGCGCCTGGCCAAGATCAAGGCGTGCTGACCGCCATGATGGAGACGACCACCCAGGTGTTCGAAAGCTGGATGCGCAGCGCCCTCGAGCATGACTGGGTCTGGCGCATCCTGGTCGCCATCGGCATCGCAGTTTTCGGCCTGTGGCTGGCGCGCTGGCTGGCACGCCTGCTCGATCGCCTGATGCTCCGCTTCGCCGTCGAGGACATCATGCGCAACTTCCTGCGCAACCTCGCCTACGCGATCGCCCTGGTCATCGTCTTCATCGCGGCACTCGATTTCGCCGGGGTTCCGACTACCTCGCTGCTGGCGGTCGTTGGCGCAGCCGGCCTCGCAATAGGCCTGGCGCTCAAAGATTCGCTGTCGAACATCGCATCGGGCGTGATGTTGATTGCACTGCGACCTTTCCGTGCCGGTGACATCGTGCAGATTGCCGGCCTGGAGGGCGTAGTGGAAAGTGTGCGCATCTTCCAGACGCGCATGCACACCCCCGACAACCGCGAAATCATCCTGCCCAACAGCCAGATCACCGCGGCGCCGATCATCAACTTCACCGGGCGCAGCGAACGTCGCGTGGACGTTACGCTACCCATGGCGTTCGGCGATGACCTGGCCGTGGTACGCGAAAGCCTGGTCGCGATTGCGCGTGCCAATCCACACGTGCACGAAACGCCTGCGCCGGTAGTGCTGGTCAGCGCGCTGGGCGAAGGCACGGTCTCGTTACAGTTACGCGCATGGACGGGGGCACGTGAGCACGCGGTCACCCAATCGGAACTGATGGAAGCGGTGTTGGCTGATTACGCGCGGCGTGGAACTCGCGCGCCCCTGCCCCGTCGCGAAGTCCATGTGTTTCACCACCAGGGACCGGACGAGCCGGGGGCTGTGGTCGACGAGGCCCTCAAGCCAGTGCTTTAAGAACCTCGCTGAGCCCTTCAGGCAATGGCTCAGGAGTCGTGGCCGCCCAGCTTGCCCATGAACTGGCGGTAGTAGGCGAGCTCACTCACTGATTCACGGATATCGGCCATGGCGGTGTGGCTGCCGGCCTTGCTGAAACCGTCAGCCAGTTTGGGTGACCAGCGCTGCGAGAGTTCCTTCAAGGTGCTCACGTCGAGGTTGCGGTAGTGGAAGTACCGTTCCAGGCGCGGCATCAGCCGGACCAGGAAGCGTCGGTCCTGGCAGATCGAGTTTCCGCAGATCGGCGATTTTCCAGTGGGCACCCATTGCGCCAGGAAGTCCACAGTCACCGCTTCGGCCTGCGCGAGGCTGGTTTCGCTGGCCAGCACCTTGTCCCAAAGTCCGGACTTGCGGTGCGTGCCCCGGTTCCAGTCGTCCATGGCTTCAAGGCGCTCCAGCGAATGGCGGATCGCCAACTCCGGCCCTTCCGCGAGGACGTTCAAATCCTGGTCGGTGACCAGCGTTGCGATTTCGATGATCGAATCGGTGTCCGGATCGAGTCCGGTCATTTCGAGGTCGATCCAGATCAGCCGGGAGTCATTGGATGGGGGCGTCGAGCTCATGCGTTTCCCGAACGGCAAAAGATGCGCCATCATACTTCAGCCCTGCGAGAGCCCCCATGTCACCCAATAGCGCCCTGGACCACTACCAGATCCTCACCTCCCTGCTCGCCCCGGCCTTGTTCCTGGCAGCGACAGGATCGCTGCTGGTTTCCGCCAACAACCGGCTGGCACGCGTCGTGGACCGCTTGCGGGTACTGATCGCACTCTGGCCCACGATCCTGCCCCCCAAGCGGGATGGACTTCAAATGCAAATCGCCCGGCATCGCCGCCGCAGCCGCTACGTGCTGCACGCCTGCGTGCTCCTGTACTTTGCGGTGGGTGGATTCGTCGGCACCAGCCTGGCGCTGGCGGTGGACGCCTACAGTGGTTTCCGCCTGCCGATCCTGCCCACCGGCATGGCCGTGATCGGCGTGCTGTGCCTGCTTGGCGCAAGCGTGTACCTCGGATTGGAAGTCAGCCTGGCGGTGCGCAGTTTCGACGAGGAACTCGACCTGGACCTGGAACGGCGTACGGACTAGGGCTCGTTGTTTCGCTTACGGCGAAAATATTCGCGCAGGGCGAGACCGGCTTCTTCGGCCAACGGACCCCTGTCTACCCGCACGCGGTGGTTGTGCCGCGGGTCCTCGAGTAGATCGAACACGCTGCCGCAGGCGCCGGTCTTCGGATCGTTGGCGGCATAGACGACGCGAGCCACGCGCGCATGCACCATCGCCATGGCGCACATCGCGCAGGGCTCCAGCGTGACGTACAGGGTGCAGCCAGTCAGCCGGTGATTGCCCAGCTGCAGGCCGGCCTTACGCATCGCCACGATTTCCGCATGCGCGGTCGGGTCGTGTTCGCTGATGTTGCGATTCCAGCCTTCCGCGATCAGCGCGCCGGTTGCATCCACCAGCACCGCGCCCACGGGAATCTCGTCGTCCTCGCGCTCGGCGCGACCCGCCAACGCCAGCGCGTGGCGCATCCAGCACAGGTCTGCTTCATCCCAAGCTGGCGCGAGCGCATCGGCAGAAACCGGCACCTCGGCCACTTGGATCACTCCCACTCGATCGTTGCAGGCGGCTTGCCACTGATGTCATAAACTACGCGAGATATACCACGTAACTCATTGATAATACGATTAGAAATGGTGCCTAGAAGCTCGTACGGCAGGTGCGCCCAATGGGCCGTCATGAAGTCCACGGTCTCCACGGCACGCAGCGCGATCACCCATTCGTAGGCACGGGCATCACCCACTACCCCGACCGAACGCACTGGCAGGAATACCGCGAAGGCCTGGCTGGTCTTGTCGTACCAACCGGACTTGCGAAGCTCGTCGATGAAGATCGCATCCGCCTGTGCCAACAAATGCGCAAACTCGGGCTTCACCTCGCCCAGGATGCGGACACCGAGTCCCGGACCGGGGAACGGATGGCGATATACCATCTCGCGCGGCAGGCCAAGTTCAACGCCGATGCGCCGCACCTCGTCCTTGAACAACTCACGCAAGGGCTCGACCAGCCCCAGCTTCATGTTCTCGGGAAGGCCGCCGACATTGTGGTGGCTCTTGATGACGTGGGCCTTGCCGGTCTTGCTGCCGGCCGATTCGATCACATCGGGATAGATCGTGCCCTGCGCCAGCCACTTCACATCCTTGAGCTTCGAAGACTCTTCGTCGAAGATTTCCACAAACAGGCGGCCGATGATCTTGCGCTTGGCTTCCGGGTCGGACACGCCGGCGAGCGCCGAAAAATAGCGCTCTGCCGCATCAACGCGGATCACCTTCAAGCCCATATGCTCGGCGAACATCGCCATCACCTGGTCGCCCTCTTGCCAGCGCAGCAGACCGGTATCAACGAACACGCAGGTGAGTCGATCGCCGATCGCCTGGTGCAGCAGCGCCGCGACCACGGAAGAGTCCACGCCGCCGGAAAGCCCAAGCAGCACGTTATCGTTGCCGATCAGCCGATGGACGCGCTCGATCTGGTCTTCGATGATGTTCGCCGCCGTCCACAGGGTTGCGCAGCCGCAGATGTCCACGGCGAAGCGGCGAAGCATCGCCTCGCCTGATTTGGTGTGGGTGACTTCGGGGTGGAACTGCACGCCGAACCAGCGGCGCGCTTCGTCGGCCATTGCGATGATCGGCACCGAATCTGTGCACGCGGCAATCACGAAGCCTTCCGGAATCGCGGTCACGCGATCGCCGTGGCTCATCCAGACGTCGAGCCGCGGCGGTGAACCTGGCTGGTCCTTCAGGCCGTCGAGCAACGTGCACTCGGCGGTCACTTCAACTTGAGCATGGCCGAACTCGCGATGGTGGCCGCCCTCGGTCGCACCGCCAAGCTGCAGCGCCATGGTCTGCATGCCATAGCAGATGCCCAGCAGGGGCACGCCGGCGTCGAAAACTTCCTGCGGCGCGCGCGGCGAATCCGCTTCCGTGGTCGATTCCGGGCCGCCCGACAGGATGATGCCCTTGGGCGCGAACCGCGCGATCTCGGACGGGTCATGGTCCCAGGCCCACACTTCGCAGAACACGCCGAACTCGCGCACCCGGCGGGCAATGAGCTGCGTGTACTGCGCACCAAAATCGAGGATCAGGATCTTGTCGCTATGGATATCGGTCATTGGCCACTCGGGGGAAG
>JBBRXD010000117.1:0-6883 GCA_038248775.1 Lysobacterales bacterium
CGAACTTCTCGACGATTTTCGGGATCTTGTACAGGGCGCTCGACAAGGCGTCGATGTCCTCGCGCTCCAGGGCGGTGACAAAAGTGTTCACCAGCTCATGGCTGATCTGCGCAGCCAGGTTCTTTTCGCGTTGGCGGGCCAGCGTGAACTTCTCCAGCGACCGCTGCGCCGGGGCGGCGGACAACAACTCGACCAGGGCGCGGGTACTTTCCCGCGCGGCGGCCGCGCTGGCCTCGAGCAGCCCGTAGAACTTGTCGCCCTTGCCAAAAATGGTCTGGAGAGAAAACATGCCGTGTCCTGTGGGTGGGGTAGCGGGGGTAATAAGTCACAAATGTTACACCGGGCGGCGCGGTGAACCGACCCATTCCGGCCTGTCACCGGCCCGGTATGGCCCACCGTGTATCCTTGGTGGCTGATCCATAACGGAAATTGCTCCCACCATGGCTGCCCCGCTTCCGAGGCCCGCCCTCCTGCTGACTGCCCTCCTGCCCTTGCCTGCGCTGGCGGGCGAGACCGCCGCACCGCCCAACATGGGGCTCACCAGCCATCCGATCGGGCTCGCCGCGCTGGCTATCTTCGTCATCGCCTACCTGTTGGTGGTGCTGGAAGAAAAGCTTCACTTGCGCAAATCCAAGCCGGTGATGGTCGCGGCCGCACTGATATGGGCCCTGATCGCCTGGCAGGCCGAAACATCCGGTTCTCTTCCTACGGGATTCGCCGCCGAAGCGTTCCGCCACATCTTCCTGGAATTCTGCGAGCTGTTCTTCTTCCTGATAGTCGCCATGAGCTTCGTCGGCGCCATCGGCGAGCGAAACGTGTTCGAGGCCCTGCGCGCGGAACTGGTCAGTCGTAATTTCGGCTATCGGTCCCTGTTCTGGCTGACCGGCATCATTTCCTTCTTCATGTCGGCCCTGCTCGACAACCTGACCACCTCGCTGATCATGTCGGGGGTCATCCTGGCCGTGGGATCGGGCAATGTCCGCTTTGTCACGCTGGCCTTCATCAACCTGGTGGTCGCAGCCAACGCCGGCGGTGCCTGGAGTGCCTTCGGCGACCTCACCACGCTGATGGTGTGGCAGGCGCACAAGGTCGAGTTCTTCGAATTCTTCCGCATCTTCGTGCCGTCGGTCGTGAACTGGATCGTGCCGGCGATGATCATGTCGTTGGCCATTCCCAAGGGTCGCCCCGGCGGCGGCGTCGACGATGCCGACGTGAAATACGGCGGCTGGACCATCTGCGCCCTGTTCGCCGTCACCATTGCGATTACCGTCGCGGGCAAGCAGTTCCTGCACATGCCGCCAGTATTCGGAATGATGGCCGGGCTGGGCTTGCTAAAGCTGCAGGGCTACCGTATTCGCAGACACGAAAAACGCGTGCTCGCCGGAACTGGTTCGGGCGAGCCATACAACGTCTTCACCATCATCGCCCGCGCCGAGTGGGACACGCTGTTGTTTTTCTACGGCGTGCTGGTCTGCGTGGGCGGCTTGGCCACCCTGGGCTTCATGCAACTGGCGTCCGAGCAGTTGTATGGCGGATTGGGCTATACCTGGGCCAACGTCATCATGGGCGTACTGTCAGCGATAGTGGACAATATCCCCATCATGTATGCCGTCCTGCAAATGGCGCCGCCGATGGATCACGGACAGTGGTTGTTGATCACCCTCACCTGCGGTGTGGGCGGAAGCCTGCTATCGATCGGTTCGGCCGCCGGCGTGGCACTGATGGGCGTCTCGAAAGGCCAGTACACCTTCTTCGGGCACCTGAAATGGACGTGGGCCATCGCCCTGGGTTACATCGCCAGTATCCTTGTCCACTTGTGGGTCAACGCCGCGCATTTCGGCGGCGCCCTGAGCGGATGACATGACTGACCTATTCCTGGTGATTGTACTGGTCTTGTTCAACGGCTTCTTCTCCATGTCGGAGTTGGCCGTCATGACCTCGCGCAAGGGTCGGCTCAAGGAACTGGCTCGCGACAGCCGCGGCGCGCGCAGGGCGCTTGAACTGCATGAACATCCGGAAGGCTTCCTGTCCGCGGTGCAGGTGTGGATCACCATCACCACCCTGGTGCTGGGCTACGTCGGCGGCGAATCCCTCGGTGGCAAGCTGGTAGGTCCGATTTCGCGCAACGTTCCGTTGCTGGCCGAATACGCGCAGATCATCAGCACATCCATCGGCTTCCTGCTGATGGTCTTCCTGTCGGTAGTCGTTGGCGAGCTGGTGCCCAAGCGGCTTGGCATCCTGCGCCCAGAACGCGTGGCCAGCCTCGTGTCCCTGCCCATGCACTTTTTCGCCACGATCGCGCGGCCGGCCGTGTTGCTGCTGGCAGCGACCACGCGCCTGATCCTGCGCATGCTCGGGCTCGGCTCCCTGTCAGCCGAGAAAGTGACGGAAGAGGAAATTCGCCACCTCGTCACCGAAAGCCACGAGCAGGGCGTAATCGACGAAGACGAGCGCAATATGCTCAACCGCGTCCTGCGCCTGGGCGATCGAGATTCCGACTCGCTGATGACGCCGCGCACGCGCATCGTCTGGCTCGACGCCGACGCGACCCATGAACAGAACATGGCGGTGATGAGCGGGACGCCCTTCTCGCGCTATCCGGTGTATCGCGGCAGCGACAGCGACGTGATCGGCATCCTGGAGGTCAAGCACCTGGCCGGCCGCGTCACCGGAAACAACGACGACCTGTTCCGCAACCTTCGTCCCGCCTTGTTCGTGTCCGACTCGACCAATGCGCTGAAGCTGCTGGAAATATTCCGCGAAGAACAACAGCCGATCGCGCTGGTGGTCGACGAATACGGCGACATCCAGGGCATGGTTGCCTTGAACGACCTGCTGGGCGCCGTGCTCGGTCGCGCGCAGGCCACCGAGAGCAGCGACGACGAGCCGCTGGTCATGGAACGCGAGGATGGCAGCTGGCTGGTGGACGGCCGCCTGTCCAGCGAAGAACTCCGCGAGATGTTGTCGCTGAATTCGCTGCCCGGCGAAGACGAGTATGACTACACCACCGCCGCTGGCATGGTGATCGCTCGCTATGGCCGCATTCCGCGTGCGGGCGAGCATTTCGACTGGCAGGGCTGGCGCTTCGAGGTCGTGGACCTGGATGGTGCGCGCATCGACAAGCTGCTGATCGCGCGGACCTTGCTATCCACAGCGGCCAGCGAGGCCTGATCGCGAATGCTTGGCATACATAGGAATCGGGACAACAAACCGCAGCCCCTCACCACGCGCGCACTGGCGGAGGAATTGGCCACTGGCGACCCGGATGATGCGCTGACCCTGGGCGAGCTGCTGGACCGCTTCCGCGAGCGTAGTTTCGGCTTGTTCTTGCTGATTGCCTTGCTGCCCACCTTCATCCCGATTCCGACGGGCGTGGGCGCTATCAGCGGTGGATTGACCTCACTGATCGGGCTTCAATTCCTGGCGCGCTTGGAGCACCCCTGGCTGCCGCGCTTCATCGCCAGGCACAAGATCCACCGCCACCGCCTGATCAGCTTCCGCGACCGCATGGGCAAGTGGCTGGACCGGATCGAAAAACTCACCAAGCCGCGAAACCAGGCCATACTGACGCATCCGATCGCGCATGCGTTCACCGGTTTGCTGCTGGTGATCCTCGGCATCGCGCTGAGCCTGCCGCTGCCGCTTACCAATTATCCGTTTGGACTGGTGTTGCTGGCGTTCGCCTTTGCGCTGATCGAACGCGACGGCCGCCTGATGATCCTCGCCTGGATCGCCGGTATTGCTGAAATCTTGATGATCGTAGGCTTCTCCGGCCAGATCGCCGCCTTCGTCAGCAGACTTTTCTCCTGACTCAGGCCTGCAGTTTCGCGGCGAGGTCTTCGGCGGACATCGGCCGACCGAACCAGAATCCCTGGCCCAGGTCGCAGCCGCGCTCACGCAGTATCTGGTACTGGCCCTCGGTCTCGATGCCTTCGGCGACCACGGTAATTCCCAACGAATGCGCCATTGCGATGATGGCCGTGGTCAGCGCCAGGTCGTCGGGATCACGCAAGACGTCAGCGACGAAACTGCGATCTATCTTTACGCCATCCACCGGCACGCGGCGCAAGTGGCTAAGCCCTGAGAAGCCCGTACCGAAGTCATCCAGCCAGACCTTCACACCCGTCGCGCGCACGCGCGCGAGCAGCGTACTTGCCTGCGATTCATCCACCAGTACCGCGGTTTCGGTCAGCTCCAGGTGCAGCTGCGCCGGCAGCAGGCCGGAATTGCGCAGTGCACTTCCGACCACGTCGGGCAGCTCGCCGCTACGCAACTGGCGTGGCGAGATGTTGACCGACACGAAGGGCTTGCAGCCGCCCTTGCCCTGCCATCGCGCGGCGTCGACGCAGGCTTTTTCCAGTACGTTGCGACCCAGGTTCTCGATAAGGCCGCTCTGCTCGGCAACTTCGATGAAAACCGACGGAGGAACCATGCCCAGGTGCGGATGAGTCCATCGCAGTAGCGCTTCGGCACCGCATATCCTTGCATCTTCCAGGCGGTAGATGGGCTGGTAGGCCACGCTGAGCTCGCCACGATCCCAGGCGCCGCGCAGGTCCTGCTCCAGTTGCACGCGACGTTCGACCGCCTGGTCCATCGCGCGCGAGTAGAAGCGGTAGCAATTCTTGCCTGCCACCTTCGCCTGGTACATGGCGATGTCAGCGTTCTTGAGCAACTGCCCCGCGTGAAAGGCGTCGAACGGGAACAGGGTGATGCCGATCGAAGCGCCCAGGAAAACCTGCTTGCCGCCCAGCAGCAAGGGCCGCTGGATTTCCTCGATCATCGCTTCGGCCAGGCGCGCCGAAGCGGCGCGAATGTCCTCGGCCATGTACAGCACGATGAATTCATCGCCACCGAATCGGGCGATGTCCTCCGCCTGCGCGCCCAGGCGCTCCAGGGTCAGCCGCAGCCGCGCCGACAACTGGCTGAGTACCTCATCGCCGGCTTCGTGACCCAAGGTATCGTTGACCCGCTTGAAGTCATCCAGGTCGACGAACAGCAAGGCCAGTTCGCCGCTGCTGGCATGCAGAGTGAGCAAGCGATCGTCGAGCAGTTCGCGGAACGACAATCGGTTGGCCAGGCCGGTGAGTGGGTCGGTGTAGGCCATGCGCCGGATGTCGCGGTCGTACTTGGCCATGCCTTCGCGCATGCGGACGAACGCGCGCATCAGGTCGCCGATCTCGTCGCGACGATCCAGGTCCACCAACAGGGTGGCCGGCTGCTGCCCGGGGCGGTCTTCGGCCATCACGCGGCCAAGGCTGCGGATGGGTTCCAGCACCCGCCACTCCATCAGGTAGATGATCCCGACCCCCAGCACGATGGTCAGTGCCAGCATCGCGATGGTCCAGCGATGGTGCCAACGGCTCGCCGCGTCAAGTTGCGATGTGATGGGCTCGATGATTTTCAATTGGCGTGCACCGGGCTTGCCGCCTGCCATGCCGACGCGAACCCCGCCGACGCGCTTGCCGTCCACTTTCAGTGGCGCGGTTACCTCGAGCAATTCCCCACTCCACTGCAGCTTCAGCGAGGTCGCAAGCAGTGCTGCATCGGCCAGCGGATCGACCATGGGCTTCCCGACCAGACTGCGGTCGCTGCCGCCTTCCACGATGCGACCGGTGGAATCGAACACGATCACGTACTGGATGTTGGGCTGTTGCAGGAAGGATCGAACCAGCGTTGTCACGTGGTCCGGATCGGCGTTCGCCATCGCCGTGGAAATACCCGCTGCCAGGTGCAGGGCCGTGCTCTGGCCTCGATCGAGAAGATCTTCGCGCACCAATTCGCGCAAGGACTGCGTGGCAAGGCTCGCGACCCGCAGGTGATTGACTTGCTCGCTGTACCAGAAGACGGCGAACAGGATGAGCAGCAGCGTCAGTTGGGCCAGCAGGGCTGAAACCAATTGGCCGCGCAGGCTGCGCAGGAATTTTCCCGCCGTCGTCATCACCGCTTGGCCACCCCGGTAAGAATCACCGCAAACCTATCCGCCAAGCGTAACCGAAGCGTGGTCGATGCGCATGCGTCACGGCTTGCGCGGACGCTGCAACAGGCGCTGCGTGTCGGACAGAACGCCGCGCAATATGCGCAGTTCGCGCGGGTCCGGACGGGCGCGCAGGAACAGCCTGCGCAGCCGCTGGGTCACCATGTCCGGCGCCTTGCCCTTGTGGAAATCGATGTCGTCCAGGAAGGCGCCCAGGTGGCTGAAGAAACTCTCCATCTGCGCATGGTCAGCCGGCAGGTCGTCAGGAGCGGCCGTAGGTGCGGGCGGGGGCGCGTGCAATCCCAGCATGGCCATCCGCCATTCGTACGTCACCACCTGCACGGCCGCGGCCAGGTTCAACGAGCTGTAGTCGGGATTGGCCTGGATGCAGATCGCTGCGTGGCACAGTTGCAATTCTTCGTTATCAAGGCCGGTGCGCTCGCGCCCGAACACCAGGGCCACCTCGCCCATGGCCTGTGCCTCGACGACGCGTTGCGCGCCTTCGCGCGGACTCAGTTCGGGCATGGGCACGGTGCGCTGGCGTGCCGTCGTGGCGATGACCAGCCGGCAGTCGGCAAGCGCGTCAGGCAAGCATGCATGGACTTCGGCACGGTCGAGCACGTCATTGGCGCCGGCCGCCAGTGCATAGGCCTCGCGGTCGGGGAATCGTTCGGGCGCGACCAGCATCAATCGGCCCAGGCCCATGGTCTTCATCGCGCGCGCGGCCGAGCCGATATTGCCGGGATGTTGCGTGCCCACCAGTACCACGCGGGGCGAGTCAGCTAGGCTCAGGGAGTCGGTCATGCGGCCATTTTACAGTGTCTGCGCATGCCCAGCTGGTATGATGGCGGGATGCAAAAACCAGTCGTGAACGTGATGGTGAAGGCCGCCCGCCAGGCCGGCACGATC
>JBBRXD010000118.1:0-6879 GCA_038248775.1 Lysobacterales bacterium
CTTGCCAGCTCCGCCTCAGTGGCGGTTAAGGCCGCAGGCCGGTATCCTATCGCGTCCTGCGGAATGCAAGCCGCCCCGATTCCACCCTTGGAGATTTCGTAATGAAGTTGCGTTTGCTGGCTGCCACCCTGGCCGCCGTTGTTCTGAGCTCCAGCGCCGTAATGGCGCAGAGCGCCAAGCCGGCACCTGCCGCGTCCGCTCCGGCGGCCTCCGACAAGACCACGCTCAGCTACGCGATTGGCTACGACATGGCGCGCGACCTGGCCGAGCGCAAGGTCGACCTCGACATGACCACGCTTATCCGCGGCATCCAGGAAGGCTACGCCAAGAAGGCGCCGACCATGCCGGGCGACAAGCTCGCCGCTGCGCTCAGCGGTTTCCAGAAGCGCATGGCCGAGCAGGAACGTGCTGATTTCGAACGCGTCAGCCGCGAGAACAAGACCAAGTCGGATGCCTTCCTGTCTGCCAACCGTTCCAAGCCCGGCGTGATCGTGCTGCCGAGCGGCGTGCAGTACAAGATCATCGACCCGGGAACCGGCGCCAAGCCGACCGCGGCCAGCACAGTGGCCGTGCACCTGCGTGGTTCGATCTCGACCGGGCAGGAGTTCGCCAACACCTATTCGACCGCCAATGCACAGCCGGCTTCGTTCAAGGTCAGCGAGTTCCCGATTGCCGGCGTGAAGGATGCCATCATGATGATGCCGGTCGGTTCGCGTTGGGAAGTCTATATCCCCGCCGACAAGGCCTATGGCAACGATCCGCGCTCGCCGATCGGCCCTGGCCAAGCGGTCGTGTTCGACATCAAGCTGGTCAGCAGCAAGTAAGACTGGAACGACTCGCGCCGGTTTTTCCGGCGCGGGTTTCCCGATCGGGATGATCCCCACTTTCCGCGCCGTACTCAGCCCCTGCACTGGCGTCTGTGCCCTGGACGAGCAGGGTCTTTGCCTTGGTTGCCATCGCAGCGCTGCCGAAATCTCCAGTTGGCTGCACTTGAACGACGAGCAGCGCCTGCACCTGATTGAAAGCGTGTTGCCCAAGCGCGAAGCCGAACGGGCGTGACGCCCTCGATCGAGTCGTTCGACCGCTACACCCGCGCACTGCACCCGCTCGCCACACCGCCCAGCGCACGCGCCTGGAATCTTGACGAACTGATCGATATTTTGCCCGATGGCATCGAAGGACTGCGTCCTGCTGCCGTATTGGTGGGGCTGGTAGACCGTGGTGAGGGCCTGCAGGTGTTGCTGACGCGCCGTACCGAGGCCTTGCGCCACCATGCCGGGCAGATCAGTTTTCCCGGCGGACGGATCGAGGCGATCGATGCCAACCCGGTCGCGGCCGCGCTGCGCGAAGCGCAGGAAGAAATCGGCCTCGCTCCGGCGCAGGCATGCGCGCTCGGCTACCTCGACCCCTTCGTTACCATCACCGGCTTCCATGTCTTTCCCGTGGTTGCAGCCATCGCGCCGTCCTTCAGCCCCCGACGAGACCCGGGTGAAGTTGACGAGGTCTTCGAACTGCCGCTCGATTTCCTGATGGATCCGGGCAACGTCCGGCAACTGCTGGTTGAATACCGCGGCGGCCAACGCACCCTGATTGAATTCGTGCACCAGCACTACCGCGTATGGGGCGCGACCGCGGCCATGCTGGTCAACCTGCGGCAACGACTGGAACAATCCCGATGAACTGGACCGCGCTGGTTTCCTGCGAAGACCTGGCTGCGAAACTGCAGTCCCCAATCCTGCGAATCGTCGATGCGCGCTTCGTGCTTGCGGGTGGGGATCCTGGGGCCGGTGAGTTGCAGTGGCGCGAGGCACATATCCCGGGTGCCGGCTACGTGCACCTTGACCGTGATTTGTCAGATCACGGCAAACCACCATCGCAGGGTCGGCATCCGATGCCTGGCGAGGAAAAATTCTGCGCTGTCCTTGAGCGACTCGGTATCTCGCCCGACTCGCAAGTGGTGGTGTACGACGCCGCTGACGGCGCCATGGCTGCCGCGCGATTCTGGTGGCTGCTCAGATTGCTCGGCCATCATCGTGTCGCGGTGCTCGACGGTGGATTCGCGCGTTGGATTTCACTGGGCTTGCCGGTCACGGCGGAAATCACCCCAGCCGCACCCGGTCATTACCACGCCCAGTTCGATACAAGCCAGTTCGTCGGCACCGATCAAGTCGTGGATGCATTGGCGCAAGGTAGTGCCTGCCTAATGGACGCCCGCGCCGCCGAAAGATTTCGCGGCGAGGTGGAACCGCTTGATCGCGCGGCGGGACACATCCCGGGTGCGCGCAATCGGCCCTTCTCGGCAAACATGGCCGAAGGCCGGTTTCGCAGCCCGGATGAATTGAAAGCCGCGTTCAATGCCATCACCGGCAATCGCGATGCATCCCAAGTGATGCTCAGTTGCGGATCAGGCGTGACGGCCTGCCACAACCTGCTGGCGATGGAGCACGCCGGCTTGCACGGCGCACGCGTCTACACGGGATCGTGGAGTGCATGGGTCAGCGACCCGGCCCGGCCGGTGGCGACCGGCGCGGATTGAGGGCGCGGCTGCGCCCTTCGCGCGTAGCGATTACTTCTTCAAGCGAACCATCAGGTCGCGCAGCGCCGCCTGCGAATCGTCCGAGTACCAGCCGTCCAGGAAACCGTCCAGGTCGCTTTCGTCAAAACTTTCCAGCACGGCGATGATGTCTGCACGCGCGATGCGTCGCGACGCGAGCAATGGGCCCGACGGCAGGGCCAGCAATTCGGCGAGCCGGCTCGCCGCCATCGCCACCACTTCGCCAGAGTCGGCGAGCGCATCCACCATGCCGTAGGCCAGCGCCTGTTCCGACTCGACCATGGCACCCGCCACGATCAGCTGTTCGGCGCGATGGGTGCCGACCACGCGGCGCATCAGGTATTGGATGGCATCGGGCACGGTCAGCCCGACTTGGGTTTCGTTCAAGCCGATGCGGAACGGACCGCGCGCCATCACCCGGAAGTCGCAGCACAGGGCAAGCACGCAGCCACCGGCGGGGTTGTGCCCGGCAATGGCGGCCGCCACCGGCACCGGGCAACGCGCCAACGCCCGTGCCGCTTCGAAGAACAAGGTCCAGCAGGCTGCCAAGCCGGCGCGCTCCTGGCTCATCAGGTAGGGCACGTCCAGGCCACCGGAAAAGACTTTCTGGCCGCCCGAAAGGATCAGCGCGCGCGCACCATTGCCCGGCGCGGCCTCGATGGCTGCGATCAGGTTGCCCAGCAATTCCGGATTCAGCGCGTTGACTGGCGGCCGGGCCATCCGGATTTCGTGGATGGCGCCGTGTTCGATGATTTCGATCATGTCCGTTTCCCTGGGTTGGCTCAGGGGATTTTGACATCCTCGGCCCAGCGATAGCGAACGGTGTAGCTCAGGCGCACTTCACCTTCGGCTGGCACCGGTACGTCGAAGCTGGCGGTCTGCGCATTGCGCTTGACGGCAGGCACCGAGCTGCTGGTGATGTCCCAGTCGGTCCAGCGACTGAGCCGTTCGCTCACCCGCACGGTGGCGGCGGTGGATTTGGCGTTCTTCAACAGCACCGACACGGTTTCGGTAATGGTGCGGCCGTCGCGGTCGAGCTTGAAGTTTTCGCGCGTGCGCTCGGCGGTCAGGTCGAAGACATTGCCGATCGCCAGCGAAATGTCCTGCCCGGCCGCGGTATGCGCCAGATTGGCCTCGCCCAGGAAATCGTTGCCGTCCGACATGCGCACGCGGCCGGCCGGCAGGGGAATGCCTAGGCCGACAGCCTTCACGTTCTTGAAGCGCAGCGTCGCCACCACGGGCTGCGCCTGGCCGTCGCCCGCGCCGAAATTCTCGTCGATGATGGGATAGGGTGGGCGCCAGTCGCCGCCCTGCGAGCTGGTTTCATAGCGACGCTCACAGGTGATGCCGTTTACCGCATCCACCATCGGCAGGCGCTGCACGCTGCCCTGCGGCAGGTTGCCGGCGGCCGGCAGCTTGTAGGCGTGGTATTCGCCGGACGCCTGTTGCGCCATCGCCGAGTCCGCCGCCATCGGCGCCGAGGCCATCATTACCTTGGATTCGCGATACTGCTGCGGGCTGGCCACGGCGGTGCGGTTGGGTTCGCCTGCGACCAGGGTCAGCATCACGTCGTTGAAATCCGCGCCCGAGCGATTCACCACCATGGCCGCGCCGTCGAGCGACATGCGGCAATCGTTGCCCAGGCCCGAGCTGTTGACGTTGTATTCGGCGCGCCAGGCCATGCCGGCCGTGGCGTAATTCAATCCGAAGTCCTGGCGCCCGGCGCGGTCGGCGGCGAGTTCCCAAGTGAGCGTCGGCTGGTTGACCACACCGCCAGGCAGGCGCGGCAGTTCGAAGCTCGAATAGTTCGACAGCACCTTGATGCGGCCGTCCGGCAGCCGAAGCGTCAGGCCATTGCCGGCGGAAATAAGGGTGCCCGAATAGGATTGGCGTTCGTTGCCCACCGATTGCTCGACGATGACCGGCTGGCCGAGTGCGCGGCGCAACAGCTCCTCCTGTCCCGCCAATGCAAAATCGAAGCGCTGCCCGCGCAGCCGGACCCCGGTCGGCGGTTTCAGCACGACCGAGCTGGCGTCCAGTGCCCGAGGCAGTCCATCAAGGCTGACGATGTTCTGGCCCGATTTCAGGTCGAAGCCGAGCCGGCGATCGACCAATGCGAAGCCCGGTCCGCCGGGCTGTCCTTCCGATTGGGTGACGGACTCAAAATCGCCGCTGTAAATGGTGAGTTGCCCGTCCGCGGCAAGCGCAGGCGTGGAAATCGTGAAGGCGAGGGCGGTGGCTAAGGCTAGCGGGTGTCGGGACATCAGGACTCTCCATGGGCTCGGGTTATCATAAGCACATGAACGCACGGTCATTCATTTTGGGGTTGCTGCTGCTCACGGGCGCTTCAGCTGCCGTTGCCAAGCCGGCCGATTGCGCGCCGGTCGTCGAGCAAGCCTGGATTCGCGCGGCACCGCCAGGCGCCACCGCACTGGCGGGCTACGCCATGCTGCGCAATCCTTGCGCGAAACCCTTCGTGGTCACCGACGTCAGTTCGCCTGATTTCGTCATGGGCATGATCCACGAGACCGTCGTGGAGCAGGGAATCAGCCGGATGCGGCACGCGAAGTCGCTGACCTTGCCCGCGCGCGGCGCACTGAACTTCGAACCAGGCGGCAAGCATATGATGCTGATGCACCCGCGTCGCATGCTGAAGGAAGGCGATCGCGTTCGCCTTGTGTTGAAGCTGACCAATGGCCAGAGAATCAATGTTGATGCGGTCGTGCAACGGGAACCACCCGCCAGGCGCTGATGGTTGCGACACGCCGCCAGCGCATCGGGCTCGCTTATTCGCAGGCGGCCCGGATGCTCGCGGGCAATACTACCGACTGGCCGTTGCCATCCACCCAGACCATGACAGTGTTGCCGTCGGCATACAGCACGCCGTCGTCAGTCGCCGACGTGATCCGGTGACCGAGCGTGAGGCTCTTGGTGCCGATGCGCTCGGCTGTCAGTTCGATGACCACTGTTTCCGGCCAGCCCGCCGGCTTGCGATAGTTGACTGTGATCGCGGCGAGGATCGGCGCTGCGGTCTCGCCCGACCAGTCACTGCTCAGTGACTTGAACCAGGTGACCCGCGCTTCTTCGATGTAGCCCAGGTAGCTGGCGTTGTTGACGTGGTTGAAGGCGTCGAGGTCGCGCCAACGCACGGGCATCTGCAAGCTGTAGATTGATTTGCTCATGCGGCTCTCCGCTTGCGCGCTGGTTTGGGTGCGTCGAGGATTTTTGCCAGGAACTGTCCGGTATGCGACGCCTTGTTCGCAGCCAGGGTTTCCGGCGTGCCTTCGGCGATGATCTGCCCGCCGCGGTGGCCGCCTTCCGGGCCCAGGTCGATTACCCAGTCGGCGGTCTTGATCACGTCCAGGTTGTGCTCGATCACCACGATGGTGTTGCCATCATTGCGCAGCTTGTGCAGTACGGCCAGCAGGTGTTCGATATCGTGGAAGTGCAGGCCGGTGGTCGGTTCGTCGAGGATATACAGGGTGCGCCCGGTATCCCGGCGACTGAGTTCCTTCGACAGCTTCACGCGCTGCGCTTCACCGCCCGACAGCGTGGTCGCCGATTGGCCGAGCTTGATGTAGCTCAGGCCCACATCCACCAGGGTTTCCAGCTTGCGCGACAGGGTCGGCACCGGATCGAACAGTTTCAGGGCATCTTCGACGGTCATTTCCAGCACGTCGCGGATGCTGTAGCCCTTGTAGAGGATTTCCAGGGTCTCGCGGTTGTAGCGCTTGCCCGCGCAGACATCGCATGGCACGTACACATCGGGCAGGAAGTGCATCTCGACCTTGATCAGGCCATCGCCCTGGCAGGCCTCGCAGCGGCCGCCGCGCACGTTGAAGCTGAATCGTCCCGGCGAGTAGCCGCGCGCACGCGCTTCCGGCACCTGCGCGAACAGTTCGCGCAGCGGCGTGAACAAGCCCGTGTAGGTGGCGGGATTGGAGCGTGGCGTGCGACCAATCGGTGACTGGTCGATGTCCACCACCTTGTCGAACAATTCGATGCCCTGCACCTCGCGATGCGGCGAGATGGTGTGCGAGGCGCCATTCAATTCATTCGCAGCGATGTGGTACAGCGTGTCGTTGATCAGCGTGGACTTACCCGAACCGGAAACACCGGTAATGCAGGTAAGCAGCCCCGCATGGATGGTCAAGTCGACGTTCTTGAGGTTGTTACCGGTCGCGCCCAGCACGCGCATCGCCATGCTCGGGTTCGGCTTGTGCCGCTGCTTCGGAATCTCGATGCGCTTCCTGCCCGACAGGTAGGCGCCAGTCAGCGAACGCGGCGCCTTCAGGATGTCCTTGAGCTGGCCTTCAGCGATCACC
>JBBRXD010000119.1:0-6870 GCA_038248775.1 Lysobacterales bacterium
ATGGTTCTGGGTGGGGCGGTTGCCGCGCATCATTTTGAGTCGCTGCCCGATATCAGCTTGGTCAAAATGATACCCGGCACCCGCCTGCCTTCACCTGTGACCAACTGAGCTTCAGGGCAACACCCCTCAGTACCTTCGCCAACGCAGGTCGCCCGGCGCCGCCATTCGCACTGCGTGCTCGGTGGGGCAGCCAGGCGATCCTGCGTTCCCTGATTGCCGTACGTGGGCATCGCTGCGCTCGCCGCAGATGAGCCAGGCAATTGTGGGAGCGGCCTTGGCCGCGATTTCCAACTAGTGCGAGGGTGGGGACAGCGCTGCGATTGGAGAGAATCGCGGCCGAGGCCGCTCCCACAGGGAGGGCAGGGTGGTGACGGAACGCAGGATCGTCCGGTGGCCCCACCGAGCACGCAGTGCGAATGGCGGCGCCGGACGACCTGCGTTGGCCGAGGTACCGCAGGGTGTTGCTGGAAAACCTCAGGCCGCCGCACGAATTGCGGGCGAGCGCCGGATTTCATTTTGACCAAGCTGATTTCGGGCAGCGACTCAAAATGAAAGCCGGCGATCGCCCCTGGCGAAAAGCTTCTGGTTAGCTTCAGCCCAGCTTGCGAGCCGCAGCAACAACAGCATCGACAGTGATGCCGAAATGCTTGTACAGCGCATCGATCGGCGCCGACGCGCCGAAACTGTCGATACCGATCACGGCGCCATCCAGGCCCACGTACTTGCGCCAGTAATCGGTGACGCCGGCTTCCACCGCGATGCGCTTCCTGCAGGCGCAAGGCAGTACGGCTTCGCGCCACTCGGCCGGCTGGCGGTCGAAATGGTTTGGCGATGGCATGGACACCACGCGCGCCTTCACGCCCTCGTCGGCCAACTGCCGCGCTGCCTGCATCGCCAGCTCGACTTCGGACCCGGTCGCGATCACGATCAGGTCGAACCTGCCGTCTGCGGGTTCGTTCAGTACATATCCACCGCGCGAAATGTCGGACAACTGCTGGGAAGTACGCGCCTGGTGGGCAAGGTTCTGGCGACTGAACACCAGGCAGGTCGGGCCGTCGCGTCGCTCGATCGCGCGCTGCCACGCGATGGCCGACTCCACCGCATCGCAAGGACGCCAGACATCGTTGTTGGGGATGTAGCGCAGCGAAGCGAGGTGCTCGACGGGCTGGTGGGTTGGGCCGTCCTCGCCCAGGCCGATCGAGTCGTGCGTGAACACGTGGATGGCGCGCGCCGGGATCAACGCCGACATGCGCAGCGCGTTGCGCGAGTAATCGGAAAAGACCAGGAAGGTCGCGTCATACGGAATGAAACCGCCGTGCAGCGCGAGTCCGTTGCTGATCGCGCTCATTCCGAATTCGCGGACACCGTAGTACACGTAGTTGGCATTGGCGTCCTGGCTGGCAATCGACTTGCTGCCGCTCCAAAGCGTCAGGTTGGAATGCGCCAGGTCGGCCGAGCCGCCGATCAATTCCGGCAGAAGCGGCGCGAATGCCTCGATGGCCATCTGCGATGCCTTGCGCGATGCAACGACCGGGCCGTCGGCCTGGAGTTTTGCGGCATAGGCTGCTGCGGCATCGGCGAAATCCTCCGGCAGTTCGCCATGCGTGCGGCGCACCAGTTCGTCGGCCAATTGCGGATGGGAACGCGCATACGCATCAAACAGGCGGTCCCACTCTTCCTCGCGAACCAGCCCGGTGTTGCCGGCACGCCAGCCATCGGAGATTTCCTGCGGAATGACGAAAGGTGCGTGCGGCCATTCCAGCTTTGCGCGCGCGGCGGCGACTTCGTCCTTGCCCAAGGGCGCGCCGTGCGCGGATTCCTTGCCCTGTTTGTTCGGCGCGCCGAACCCGATGACAGTGCGGCAGCAGATCAGCGTGGGTCGTGCGGTTTCCGTCTGCGCGGTACGGATGGCCTGCGATATCTCGACCGGGTCATGGCCATTGACGGCGCGAATCACCTGCCAGCCGTAGGCCTCGAAGCGCGCGGCGGTATCGTCGGTGAACCAGCCCGCGGTATTGCCGTCGATCGAGATATGGTTGTCATCCCAGAACGCGACCAGCTTGCCCAGGCCCCAGGTGCCGGCCAGCGAGCAAGCCTCATGCGATATGCCTTCCATCAGGCAGCCGTCGCCCAGGAACACCCACGTGGTGTGGTCGACGATCTCGAACTCCGGGCGATTGAAGCGCTGGGCCAGCAATTTTTCAGCCAGCGCGAAACCGACGGCATTTGCCAATCCCTGGCCCAAGGGGCCAGTGGTGGTTTCCACGCCCGGGGTTTCGCTCGCCTCAGGGTGTCCGGCAGTGCGCGAATGCAGCTGGCGGAAGTTTTTCAGTTCCTCAATCGGCAGGTCGTAGCCCGACAGGTGCAACAGCGCGTAATGCAGCATCGAGCCATGCCCGTTCGACAATACAAAGCGATCGCGGTTGAACCACTTGGGATTATTGGGGTTGTGCCGCAGGAAGTCGTTCCAGAGCACTTCGGCAATATCGGCCATGCCCATCGGCATGCCGGGGTGACCGGACTTGGCCGCCTCGACCGCGTCCACGGCGAGGAAACGGATGGCATTGGCTAGGTCGCGGCGGCTCGGCGTCGGCATCGGGGCAGGCTCGTTGGGGAGGGTGCCCGGCAGGTGGGCAGCCTATTTTCCCTGAAGCCGGCCGCGCTGTCGCCTGCGGATTTCAATCTGCCGCGATGGACGGGACGTCCGCGTCGCTGTAGCCGTGTGAAACCACCGCCGCTGCCACCAGGTCGCCGGTGACGTTCAAGGTGGTGCGGCACATGTCCAGGAAGCGATCCACGCCCAGGATCAGGCCGATGCCTTCAGGCGGCACGCCAACCAGGCCGAGGATCATCGCGATCACCGGCAAGGATCCCGCCGGCACACCCGCCGTGCCGATGCCGCCGAGGATGCACACGAGCATCACCAGCACCTGCTGGCCCAGGCTCAGGTCGACGCCGAAGAACTGGGCGAGGAACAAGACGGTCACGCCTTCGAACAGCGCCGTGCCGTTCTGGTTGGCCGTGGCGCCAACGGTCAGGACGAATCGCGAAATTCCACGCGGCAGTTTCAGGTTTTCTTCCGCCACCTTGATGGCGGTCGGCAAGGTGGCGTTGGACGATGCGGTCGAAAATGCCATCACGATCGCTTCCTGCGAGCCGCGGAAGAATGCGATCGGCGACCAGCCACCCGCGTAACGCAAGGCCAGCGAATAGACGACGGTGAAGTGGATCGCAAGCCCCAGCACGACCACGCCGACATAACCGGCAAGCCGCAGCAGCAGTTCCCAGCCGAACAAGGCTGCAAGATTGAACACGAGGCAGGCCACGGCATAGGGCGCCAGGCGAATCACCAGGTGGATCAGTGTCATCGAGACGTCGAACAGGCCCTGGATGGCGCCTTTGAGTTTTTCGGCGGCCGGTGTTTGCGTCAGTAGCAGGCCAATGCCGAAAATCAGCGAAAAAAACATCACCGCCAGCAAGTCGCTCGCCGCCGCCGCCGCGATTACGTTTTTGGGAACGATCTGAACCAGCAGGGCCATGCCCGAACTCGAGCTGGCATTGGCCGACACGATTTCCTGTGCGCGCGCCGAGCCTTCCGCCAGCAAGCGCTGGGCCAAGACAGGGTCGACGCCATCGCCAGGGCGGAGCAAGTTCACCAGCACCAGGCCGATGATCACCGCGATACTGGACACCACGACCGTGTAGGCGAGCATTCGCCAGCCAACCCGGCCGAGTGACCGGACGTCCCCCATCTCCGCCACGCCCATCACCAAGGCCGAAAACAACAGGGGGATGACCAGCATGAACAACAGGTTGAGGAAGACCTGGCCAACCGGCTGCGTGATGTAAGTGGTCAGCCACTGGACCCAGGTCGCGTCGGGCGCGAGGACATGGACCAGCAGGCCAGCGCCGATACCGACGGCAAATCCGATCAGCATTCGCATGTGCAGCGGAAGACCGCTGGGCTTCGGTGTCGGCGAGTCGGGAATCATTCGGGTACCTGGCCTGGGTTCGGTTGATTGCGCGTTGGCCGGGCGAGTTTAGCAGGCGGGGTGGCGAAGCCTGATCGCGGCCAAGGCCGCTCCCACATCTGCAACGAAACGGGGCCGCGTTAGCGGCCCCGTGGGTCTTCGGTTTAAAGACGAGTATCAGCGCTTGGCGACTTGCAGCACGCGCGGGGTCACGAACACGAGCAGTTCGGCCTTCGAATGCGACTTGCCGCGCTTCTTGAACAGGTTGCCGAGCACCGGCACGTCGCCCAGCCAGGGCAGCTTGCTGATGTCTTCGCGGTTGCGGAACTCATACACGCCGCCAATCACGACCGTGTCACCGCTATCGACCATCACACCGGTGGTGATCGAGCGCTTGGTCAAGGAAGGCACGCCGAGCGTAAAGCCCTTGATGTCATCCTTCTTGATGTTGATCTGCATGAACACGCGGCCATCGGAGGTGATGGTCGGGGTGACCTTCAGTTCGAGCAAGGCCTCCTTGAACGCTGGCGTTGCCAGCGCCTGGCCCGCACCTGCCGCCGTCGGCGTGACGTAGCCGATTTCGTCACCCTGGGTGATCGTGGCCTCGCGCTGGTTGGTGGTGATCACGCGCGGGTTGGAGACCACTTCGCCACGGCCCTCGGCCTGCAGCGCCGAGAGTTCCAGGTCCAGGTTCGAGCTGGGATTGAGGATGCCCAGGTTGAACACGCCGCCACCGGTCACGCCGAGGTTGATGTCAAAGCCGCGGGTCTTGGTGTTGTCGCTGTTGATCCCGGGATTGTCGATATCCTGGAAGCCAAAGCGGGCGCCCAGGTCACGGGCAAACGTTTCATCGGCGATTACGACGCGAGCTTCGATCAGCACCTGGTCAACCGGGCGATCGAGCACTTCGAGCATGCGCTTGATTTCGTCGATTTTCTTGCGCGTGTCCGATACCAGCAAGGTATTGGTGCGCACATCGGCACTGACGCTGCCGCGCGCGGTCAGGAAGCCGCGATTTCCGCCTGCACCACCGCCAGCTCCCGCGCCGCCGCCACCCTGGCCACCGGAGGTGAGGATCGTGACCAGCTCAGTCGCACTGCCATAGTTGATGGCAATGTACTCGACCACGATTTCGCCGGAGTTTTCCAGATTGATGCGGGCGGTGTTCTGCGCCAGTTCGTAGGCCGACAATTCCGCCTGCGGGGCGACCCAGACCACGTTGCCATCGCGGCGCTGGTCGAGGCCCTTGGCACGCAGCAGGATTTCCAGCGCCTGGTCCCATGGCACGTTGATCAGGCGCAGCGTGACGCTGCCCGACACGGTATCCGCGACCACGATATTGAGATTGGATTCTTCCGCGATCAGCTGCAGGACGGTACGTACCGGCACGTCCTGGAAGTTGAAGGTGACCGGCTTGCCGGCGTAGCGACCGCCGCTGCCGCCGATGGTCGGACTGGTGGTGCTGGCACCCGCGCGATTGGCAACGGCTTCGCGCTTGGGCGAAACTTCGATCACGTATTCGTTGCCGGTCTGGTAGGCCATCGAGTCATAGCCGCCGTTGGTGTTGATCACCAGGCGTGCGCCACCGGCATTATTGCGTGGCTCGACGCTGGTTACCGGCGTTGCAAAGTCGGTAACGTCCAGCCGGCGACGCAGGTTTTCCGGGAGCTGCGCGTTGCTGACATCGACGACGATCTGCTTGCCGTCATTGCGCATGTCGGGCGAGGCGCCGGTACCGTCGAAGCGCAGGATGATCCGTCCGGCGCCGTTGTCGCCGCGCCGGAAGTCGATGTTGGACAAACTCACTGCGCTGGGGGCGCGCTTGGCCGGGTCGGCGGTCTGCACCATGGCGGTGGCGGTCTTTGCCATTACACCCGAGTCCACCGTTACTACCAGCAGGTTGCCGGAGCTGCGGGTGGTGTAGCCGGCGGGCCTGAGCAGGTCGACGACGACGCGGGTGCGGCCACCGGCCTCGGCGGCCGAGACAGCGGAGGTTGCACCGCTGCCAATGACCAGGCGGCGCTGGGTCAGCGCGTTGCTGGTATCGGGCAGGTCGATGGCGATGCGGGGCGGGCTGTCGGTGGTGAAGGCCTGGACCTCCCCGACGGGATTGGCGAACTGCAAGGTGATATCCACCTTGCCGCCGGCCGCGGCCGCGTAGCGGACGTCCTGCAGCACGTTATCGGCCATTGCATAAGCGCTGACCATCATCAGGCCCAGGCTTATCGCGCCGATTCGCAAGGCGCGGACCATGCCCTTGCTCTCGCCGATCTTGTTCGTTGCAGTCATCTCGCTATCCCCCAATCAATTGTCTTCAAGAGCGATCTTGGCTTGCCGTTCCAGCCAGCCACCCGCCCCATCAGGTACCAGTTCGACCATTTCAATGCGGTCTTCGTACACCGCAGTGACCCGGCCGTCGTTCTGTCCCAGGTAATTGCCCGGTCGCACCCGGTAAGTCACCCGATCCGGAGCCAGCACCAGGCCAATCAGGTTTCCGCCGCCGCCGATGGTGCCAACCATGTTCATGCCATCGAGTGGAAAGGCCTCGAGCGCTTCCTTGCGACGGTTCGGATCCGGGCGCAGGCCGCTGCCCGAATCCCGATCCGGCACCGGCACCGCGAACGGATCGCGCAGGCCTTCGGAGGAGTACTCGAAAGTCTCGAACTGACGCATCACGGGCAGCGGGTCAAGCGGCGGCGCGGGACGCGCTTTCACTTCGGCCACCCAGGCTTCCACTTCCTTGGTGTCGCTCGCGCAGGCCGTCAACAGTCCCAGCATCACGACGCCCAGGAGCGCGGTCCTGAAGCCAGCCATCTTTCGCAGGGCGATGTTCACTTCGCACCTCCGACGGTCTGCTGGGCGGCCACTTCTGCGTCATCCAGGTAACGGTAGGTCTTGA